>CAKZKY010000370.1 GCA_937124575.1 uncultured Pseudomonadota bacterium
AGAAGGAGTTGCGGTTTGCGATTCGGGAGGGGGGTCGCACGGTGGGTGCTGGCGTCATCAGCGACATCCTCGAATAGACGAATAAAGAGAAGGAAAGGGGAGATGGAATGACAGCTCAGAAGATCAGAGTGATCCTCAAATCTTATGACCATAAACTTTTGGATAAGTCAACGGCTGAGATTGTGGATACCGTTCGGCGGACCGGCGCCAGCGTGGCAGGTCCTATTCCCCTTCCGACGAAGATCAATCGTTACACCGTATTGAGGTCTCCCCACGTGGATAAAAAGTCGAGGGAGCAGTTCGAAATTCGAACCCATAAGCGGCTCCTCGACATCATTGAGCCCACGCAGCAGACGGTCGATAACCTGATGAAGCTCGACCTGGCTGCCGGGATCGATGTGGAGATCAAATTATAAGGAATTCTTAAGCCATGAAACGGACACTCGGAATTATTGGCAGAAAAATAGGAATGACCCAGATCTTTCAGGAAGACGGCTCTGTGGTTCCGGTCACAGTGATCGAAGCCGGACCCTGCTGGGTCGCCCAGAAGAAGACGAAAGAGAAGGATGGTTACGAAGCTCTCCAGATTGGCTTCCTTCCGAAGAAAGAGAAGAGGGTGAAAAAACCGCTTGCCGGCCATTGCAAAAAGGCTGGGATCGTTCCCGTTGTTCATCTGAAAGAGTTCCGTATGGAGGACACCGAGGGTTATGAGATAGGCCAGGAGATCAACGTCGGCCAACTCTTTAAACCTGGCGATTTTGTGGATGTAACCGGTCTGAGCAAGGGAAAGGGATTTGCAGGTGTCATGAAACGGCATGGGTTTCATGGTTCACCCGGTTCTCATGGCACCCACGAGTATTTTCGTCATGGAGGATCTGTGGGCTCAGCCACCTATCCTCACCATGTCTTTAAGGGCCTGAAGATGCCGGGCCAATTTGGAAACACCCGCGTGACGATTCAGAACATCAAGGTTCTAGAGGTGAGGGAAGATCAGAACCTTCTCCTCCTGCGGGGAGGCGTTCCCGGGAGTCCTCGTGGATGGGTTCTCATTCGAAGTGCCACTAAGAAAGGGAAGGCTGAAGCCACTGCATAAGGAAAGGGTTGAGATGAGCCAATTTACTGTCTATGACATCAACCGTCAGAAAGTAAGGGAGATCGAGTTGAGCGATCGGATCTTTAATGTGAAGATCAACCCTCATCTCTTTTATGAGACGGTGCGAAATCACCTCGCCACGCGAAGAATGGGAACAGCCGCCACCAAGAACCGAGCTCTTGTCCGCGGAGGTGGCGCAAAACCTTATCGTCAGAAAGGAACGGGAAGGGCTCGGGCAGGCTCCCGACGCTCACCTCTCTGGAAGGGCGGCGGGACAATCTTTGGCCCTATGCCAAGAGATTACTCCTTCTCTATTCCGAAAAAGGCAAGGCGAGCTGCCCTCTTATCCGCACTCAGCCTCAAACGTCAGGAGGAGAAACTGATCCTCCTCGATCAATTTCCTCTTGATGGATTTAAAACCCGCCAGGTCATCGATATTTTGAAGAGGTTTGAAGTAGAGGATGCCCTCATCGTCACTGATGATAGGCATCCCTATCTGGAACGATCGGCCCGAAATATTCCTGGAGTCGAAGTGCTCCGTTACAATAACCTCAATGTATACGACATCCTCAATCACGAACATCTGATCGTTTTGAGCCAGGCGCTCGAAAAAATAGAAGGGGTGTTTGCATCATGAAAGAGCCACAGAAGATTATTTTAAGACCCCTGGTCACTGAAAAGAGCACCCGTCAGAAAGATGAGAGCCGTCAATATATCTTTCAAGTTGATCGGAAGGCGAATAAGATCGAAATCAAATCGGCGGTTGAACGCCTCTTCAAGGTGAAGGTAAACGATGTTCGCACCCTCAACGTCTTGGGTAAAGTAAAGCGTCTGGGAAGGAGATTGGGGAAGAGGCCCGACTGGAAAAAGGCCATTGTCACCTTAAGAGAAGGAGACCGGATCGACTTCTTCGAAGGAGCTTAATCAGAAGATATTTCAGATTGCAGATTTCGGATTTCAGATTGAATCGTCTGGAATCTAAAATCTCAAGTTCAATTGGAGTAAAAAGATGGCAATTAAAAAATTTAGACCGACCTCTCCTGGAAGACGTTTCCAGACCGTCTCCGCATTTGAGGAGATCACCTCCAATACTCCAGAGAAGAGCCTTCTTCGTCCCCTGAAGAAGACAGGCGGAAGGAACTGTTACGGAAGAATCACGGCCTGGCACCGGGGTGGAGGCCATAAGCGGATGTACCGGATCATTGACTTTAAAAGGGATAAGAGGGAGATTCCTGCTAAGGTCGCTTCGGTTGAGTATGATCCCAATCGATCCGCCCGAATCGCTCTGCTCCACTATGTGGATGGTGAGAAACGGTATATCCTGGCGCCCGACCAACTGAAGGTGGGGGATCAGGTCATGGCCAGCGCAAATGCGGATATCAAACCCGGCAATGCCCTTCCCCTCCGAAACATCCCTACCGGCACGCTCATCCACAATGTGGAGTTAAAAATTGGCAAGGGAGGCCAGATCATACGAAGTGCTGGAACCAGTGGTCAGTTGATGGCTAAAGAAGGCAAATATGCGCACGTCAAGCTTCCCTCTGGCGAAGTGCGACTCATCCTCCAAGACTGCTATGCCACCATCGGACAGGTAAGCAACTTCGAGCACGAAAACATCTCTTATGGAAAAGCAGGAAGAACCCGATGGCATGGACGCCGTCCGGTGACGCGCGGCGTGGCCATGAATCCGATTGACCATCCGCTCGGTGGAGGTGAAGGAAAGAGCTCTGGAGGTCGCCACCCCTGCACGCCCTGGGGCGTCCAAGAGAAGAAGACGCGCAAGAATAAAAGAACGGACAAATACATCCTGAAGAGGAGAGATTAATGGCCCGCTCAATTAAAAAAGGGCCCTTTGTGGATGCCCATTTGAAGAAGAAGATCGAGGAGGTCCGGAGAACAAAAGAAGGAAGGGTGATCAAAACCTGGTCCAGGCGTTCCACCATCATTCCAGAAATGGTCGGTTTAACTTTTGCCGTACATAACGGAAAGAAATTTATTCCGGTCTTCGTCACGGAAGAGATGGTTGGCCATAAGTTAGGAGAATTCTCTCCCACTCGGACCTTCCACGGCCATTCCGGAGATCGAAAGACAAAAATTAAAGGAAAGACTCCATAAGAGCCTACCCGTTAGAAAGTTTTCGACTTTCTAACGGGTGGGCTCCCACCCCGACAGAAGCTAAGCTTCGTACGGGGGCTTTCTAACGGGGTAAAGGTTGAAGAAGATGGAAGTCAAGGCAACATTGAAATATGTGCGTTTATCCCCTACAAAGGCAAGGCTGGTGGCTGACTTGATCAGGGGCAAAAAATCGGAAGAGGCCCTCAATATTCTGGCCTTCACGAAGAAAGTGTCCGCCCGAATTATCACCAAATTGCTCAAATCAGCCATTGCCAATGCCACGCAGAAGAAGACAGTGGACGTGGATCGCTTGTATGTGAAGAAGATTACGGTTGACCAGGGAGTAACTTGGAAAAGGTTCACGCCGCGGGCTTTGGGAAGAGCCACCCCCATCCGGAAGAGAACGAGCCACATCACCATCGTCCTGGATGAGAAGTGAAAGGAGGTAAGACTTTGGGGCAGAAAGTTCATCCAATAGGCTTTCGACTGGGATATATCAAGCGCTGGGATTCACGATGGTTTGCGGAGAAGGATTATCCCCAACTTCTCGTTGAGGACATAAAGATCCGAGAGCACCTGAAGAAGAAGCTCTACCACGCAGGGGTCTCAAAGATTGAGATCGAACGAGCAGCCAGCAAAGCCAAAAAGGCGAAGGTCACCATCTGGACTGCACGGCCTGGGATCATCATTGGAAAAAAAGGGGCTGAGGTGGAGAACCTCAAAAAAGAGCTTCAGAAGATGACCCAGAAGGAGATCATCATCAATATCAATGAAGTGAAGAGGGCTGAATTGAATGCCCAGCTGGTGGCTGAAAATGTGGCGCTTCAGCTCGAGCGCCGGGTTGGTTTTCGTCGAGCCATGAAAAAAGCGGTTGCCTCGGCCATTAAACTCGGAGCAAAGGGAATTAAAGTGGCGGTCTCTGGAAGACTGGGTGGGGCAGAGATGGCTCGCTATGAATGGTACCGCGAGGGCCGGGTTCCACTCCACACCCTACGTGCGGACATCGACTTTGGCTTAGCCGAGGCAAAAACAACCTACGGCATTATCGGCGTGAAGGTATGGATCTTTAGCGGAGAGGTCTATCCAGGCAAAGAGGGAGAAGAACGAGCTGCCTGATTCATAAAGGTCATTTGAAATTGTAATATGCAAAATTAGCCGTTCAAAATTGAGAATTCTTCGATACTAACTTTTCAATTTGCAATTTATATTTTGCATTGAGGTTTAATCAGATGTTGATGCCGAAGAAGACAAAATATCGAAAGATGCAGAAAGGTCGTATGAAAGGGGCTGCCTCTCGGGGCAATAAGCTCAACTTTGGTGACTTTGGACTTCAGGCTACCGAATGTGGCTGGTTGACCTCCCGTCAGATTGAAGCAGCCCGTATTGCCATGACCCGATTTATCAAACGGACGGGTCGCATCTGGATACGCATCTTTCCTGACAAACCAATTACCAAGAAACCTGCGGAAACCAGAATGGGGAAAGGAAAGGGGCCACCTGAAGATTGGGTGGCTGTCATCCGACCAGGCAGAATCCTTTATGAGATGGAAGGGGTTCCTGAAGAGCGGGCCAGAGAAGCCTTTCTTCTGGCTTCACACAAATTGCCCATCTCTACAAGGTTTATCATGAGGGGGAGCCAATTATGAAGCCAAAAGATCTCCGTCTCCTAAGTGAAGGGGAACTGATGCATCGAGAGAAGGAACTTCACGAAGAGCTCTTCAACCTCGGTTTTCAACATGCAACCGGACAACTGGAAAATACCATGCGAATCCCACAGGTCAAGCGGGATATTGCTCGGATTAAGACGATCCTCAAAGAGAAAGCTTCGGGCAAACCCTAATAGAAAGTCTTCGGCTTTCTCACGGGGCAAGGGGAAATAAGATTCATGGAAGAGAGAGGAAAAAGAAAGACCTTAACCGGTGTGGTCTCGAGCGACAAGATGGATAAGACGGTCGTCGTCATGGTCAATCGTCTGGTCCTTCATCCTGTCTACAAGAAGTATGTTCGGAAGAGGACAAAAGTGAAGGCCCATGATGAGAAGAACCAATGCCATATTGGCGATAAGGTTTTACTGATCGAGACCCGCCCCCTCAGCAGAGAGAAAAGGTGGCGCGTCAAAGAGATCATCGAACGGGCCGCTTAAAAACGGAAAGTAGAAGGTCGAAAGTAGAAAGTGGCAGAAAAAATCGTTTTCCACCCGCCACTCTCCACTTTCCACGTTCGGTAATGAATGGAGTTCATCATGATTCAGATGCGGAGTATTCTCGATGTCGCCGATAATTCGGGAGCCAAAAGATTGGGCTGTATCAAGGTTCTCGGTGGAACACGAAGAAAATATGCGACGGTGGGTGATGTGATCATCGTCTCAGTCAAAGATGCCTTGCCCAACTCCAAGATCAAAAAGGGAGATGTCGCCCGGGCAGTCATCGTTCGGACAAAAAAAGAGGTGAAACGACCGGATGGCTCCTACATCAAATTTGATGATAACTCTGCTGTTCTGATCAACCCCCAGGGAGAACCGATCGGCACCCGCATCTTCGGTCCAGTGGCCCGTGAACTTCGAGCCAAGCGATTCATGAAGATCATCTCGCTGGCCCCTGAGGTCCTGTGAAGTTTGCGGCTACCCCAATCGAGAGATGAAAGGATATTGGAATGATCGTCTCCAAAAATTATCTTAAGAAAAATGACTTAGTCGTAGTGACCAACGGTAGGGAGAAGGGTAAGAGTGGCCGGATCTTGAAAGTCTTTCCCGAGAAACAGAAGGTGCTCATCGAGAAGATCAATTTCATTAAGAGGCATTCTCGACCCCACGGACAACAGAAACGAGGAGGCATTCTCGAAAAGGAGGCGCCCCTTCATATCTCCAATGTGATGCTTCTTTGTGAAAAATGCAATAAACCCGTGCGCATTGGCTACCGAACACTCGAAGGTGGGAAGAAGGCTCGGTATTGTAAAAAATGTGGAGAACTCTTTGATAAGTAGGTGATACGATGCCCCGATTGAAAGAGATTTATCAGGAACGGGTTGTTCCTGCAATGATGAAACGATTCAATTATCGAAACCGGATGGAGGTTCCCAAGTTAGATAAGATCGTCATCAATATGGGGTTGGGAGAAGCCATCCAGAACATCAAGATCCTTGACTCCGCTGTTCAAGAACTAACCCTCATTACAGGACAGAAGGCGGTCATCACCAAAGCCAAAAAATCGATCGCCCAGTTCAAATTGAGAGTGGGGATGCCGATCGGAGTCAGGGTCACTTTACGGAAAGAGCGGATGTATGAGTTCTTCAACCGCCTGGTGAATGTCGCTCTTCCGAGGGTGAGAGATTTTAAAGGCCTTTCTGGGAAATCGTTCGATGGAAGGGGAAACTATGCCCTGGGTATTCGCGAACAGCTCATCTTCCCGGAGATCCATTACGATAAAATTGACAAGGTCAAAGGGATGAATATTGTCATTGGCACCACTGCAAGAACGGACGAAGAGGGGAAGGAGCTTCTGAGGCTGCTCGGGATGCCCTTCAGAAATTAAAACAGGCTAAGCGCTTTGCGTGATACGCATAGCGATGTTGGGAGGATAAATTGGCGAAACTCTCGTTGATGAATAAGGCAAAGAGAAAGCAGAAATTTAAAGTCCGACAGTATAACCGTTGCCCTCTCTGTGGTAGGCCGAGGGCTTTTATTCGGAAATTTAATATGTGCCGTCTCTGTCTCAGAAAGTATGCCACCCGGGGTGAGGTCCCCGGTGTCATTAAAGCCAGCTGGTAACCATTGCGGAGTATGCTATGTCGATGACCGATCCATTGGCCAATATGTTCACACTCATCCGAAATGCATCAAAAGCCAGATTCGAAAAGGTGGATGTCCCCTACTCCAAAATGAAGCACGAGATTGCAAAGATTCTAAAAGCGGAGGGGTTCATTGCAAACTTCAAAGTCGTCAAGGATGAGAAGGAACATGATTTGATTCGAATCTCTCTGAAGTACGATGCCAACCGGAAAGAACTCGTCCATATTCGGCGGGTGAGCAAACCCGGCCGGAGGGTTTATGTTGGGACCGATCGTATTCCTTCGGCTATGAGCGGATTGGGAGTTACGATCCTCTCCACCCCCAAAGGGATCCTAACGGATAAGGCCGCACGCAAAGCCCATGTCGGTGGAGAAGTATTGTGCTATGTCTGGTAATTTTGATTTTAGATTGAAGATTGCATATTTCAGATTGAACAATCTCAAATCTAAAACCTAAAATGGGGTTTATGTATGTCTCGTATTGGAAGAATGCCGATCCAATTGCCAAAAGAAGTGAAAGTCACTTTAGATTCTTCGAAGATAGAGGTGACCGGACCGAAGGGAACCCTCACCCATGACCTACCCCGAGGCATTGCCGTTTCGTTGGATGATGGCAAAGTGCTCATTCAGCGCGAGCGTGAAGATAGACCTTTGAAAGCCCTTCACGGTCTGACCCGGACACTTATCGCCAATATGGTGACAGGGGTCACCCAGGGATTTGAGAAGAAGTTGGAGATCGTTGGGGTCGGTTTCCGTGCCGATACTCAAGGCAACCTTCTTAAACTGACCTTGGGTTTTTCCCATCCTGTTCTCTTTCCCGTTCCAGAAGGGATTAAGGTCGAAGTAGAGAAACAGACCCTGATCACGGTCAAGGGAGTGAACAAACAGTTGGTAGGGACTGTTGCTGCAAAACTCCGTGCGATCAAACCCCCAGAACCTTACAAAGGGAAGGGAGTACGCTATCTCGGGGAAAAGATTCGCAAGAAGGTTGGTAAAACAAAAGCCTAGCCAAAGACATTTGGAATTCCCCCCCCTTCCCCCGTGGGGAGAGGGAGGGGATAAGGGGGACCGGATTTTCGGGAGAGTAGAAGAAAATTCTCAGATTTAACGTGTAAGAATCTAAGGAGAGGGAAGTTTTTTAAACATGGAAAAGAAGAAGATCCTGGCAAGGATGAAGAGAAAAAAGAGGGTGCGAAGTCGTATCCGTGGGACAGCGGAGAGGCCTCGCCTCAATGTCTTCCGAAGCCTAAAACATATCTATGTCCAGGCCATTGTTGATTCGGTAGGAAAAACAGTGGCCAGTGCCTCGACACTGAGTCCAGAATTAAAGGGGACTCTCCGTTATACAGGAAATGTCGAAGCCGCAAAGAAGGTCGGGGAACTCATTGCCCAAAAATGCCTTGAGAAGGGAATCCAAAAAGTCGTCTTTGATCGAGGCGGGTATCTCTATCACGGAAGGGTGAAAGCATTAGCAGAAGCAGCAAGAGCAAATGGTCTGGTCTTTTAACTGGGGAACTGATTTCAGGAGGGAGTGACATTGCCAAAAATTGATCCAAGCACACTGGAATTGACGGACCGAGTTGTCCATATCAGCAGGGTGGCAAAGGTCGTTAAAGGTGGAAGGCGCTTCAGTTTCAGCGCCTTGGTTGTCGTGGGAGATGGCCGTGGCCACGTTGGAAGCGGACTGGGTAAGGCCAACGAGGTTCCAGAGGCAATCCGGAAGGCGGTCGAACATGCGAAACGTTCTCTGCTCAAAGTCCCAATCCTTAATAAAACGATTCCTTACGAGGTGATGGGAAAATTTGGGGCCTCGCGAGTTCTGATGAAGCCTGCCTCAGAAGGAACAGGGGTTATCGCCGGGGCTGCGGTGAGGGCGATCGCTGAATCAGCAGGGATTGAAAATATTCTGACAAAGTCTCTGGGATCGAACAACCCCTACAATCTCATCAAGGCAACCATTCATGCCCTCCAACAGCTGAAATATCCAGAAGAGATCCTTCAGGTGAGGGCCGAAAAGGTATCTGAAAACTGAGGAGCTGATTAACAAAGAGATGGAGTATGCGATGGAGAAGAAGGTAACGGTCAGGTGGAGAAGAAGTGCGATCGGCCGAATCGAAGGTCAGAAAAAGATCATCAAAGCCCTTGGTTTTAAACGGTTGAATCAAACCCTAACCCTCCCGGATCGTCCTGAAATCCGGGGAATGATGAACCGTGTGAGCCACCTGATTGAAGTGATCGAATAAGGGAAAGGAAATCGTGATGATTCTCAGCAAACTGAAGCCACCGGAGGGATCGAGGAAGAAGAGGAAACGCGTTGGAAGAGGACCTGGATCCGGTCACGGAAAGACTGCCTGCAGGGGGCATAAAGGTCAGAACGCACGCGCTGGCAGGGGCACAAAGGCAGGTTTTGAGGGAGGTCAGATGCCTCTTCAGAGAAGGCTTCCCAAAAGGGGATTCCGTAACCCTTTCAGAGAAAAGGTGGCGATCATCCATCTCAGTGACCTCAATCGTTTTGAGAAGGATACGGTGGTCGAACCCGATCTTCTTTCCAGCTCTGGACTATGTAAAAAAGGGGAAATCATCAAACTTCTCGCCGATGGAGAACTCCAGCATCCATTAACCATACGTGTCCACCGAGCGAGCCAGTCAGCGGTTAAAAAAGTGGAGAACGTTTCAGGAAAGGTGGAGGTCATCGGTTCATGATTTCAGGTGCCCAAAATATCTTTAAAATCCCTGAGCTGAAACGAAGGATCCTGATGACCTTTCTGTTTCTGGCCATTTATCGCATCGGCGTTCATATTCCCACGCCAGGGATCAATGGAGATGCCCTTGCTTCCTTCTTCGCCCATTCAAAAGGAACCCTCTTTAGCCTCATCGACATGTTTTCGGGAGGGGCTCTGGAACGACTCTCGGTCTTTGCTTTGGGCATCATGCCCTATATCAGCGCTTCGATCATTCTCCAACTTCTGACAGTCGTCATTCCCTATCTGGCCCAGCTTCAGAAGGAAGGAGAGATAGGGCGGAAGAAGATCGTTCAATATACCCGTTATGGCACTGTGCTTCTCAGTATGATTCAAGGATTCGGCATCGCCATCGGTCTGGAAAACATGACAGGAGCTGCTGGTGAGATGATCGTCCTCAATCCAGGATGGTCCTTCCGGATCATGACCGTCATTACCCTGACTGCTGGCACGGCCTTCATCATGTGGCTTGGGGAACAGATCACCGAGCGAGGGATCGGTAATGGGATCTCGCTGATCATCTTCTCGGGTATCGTGGCCAGGCTTCCCAATGCCATTGCAAGCACCTATGAACTCTTTCGGGTGGGACAGTTAAATATCCTGACGATATTATTTCTGATCCTTCTGATGTTGGCGGTGATTTCAGCCATCATCTTTGTCGAGACGAGCCAACGGAGGCTTCCTGTACAATATGCCAAGAGGATCATTGGCCGAAAAGTCTATGGCGGACAGTCCACCCATCTGCCTCTCAAGTTAAACACAGCCGGCGTGATCCCGCCCATTTTTGCCTCTTCCATCTTGATGTTTCCTCTGACGATCGCCAGTTTTATGCCGAAGAGTCTGCTTGAATCCCAACCATGGATTCAGACGATTCTGAATAGCCTTGGTCCCCACGCGTTTCTCTACAATCTTCTCTATGTCGGCTTCATCATCTTCTTCTGTTTCTTCTACACGGCAGTTACCTTTAATCCAAACGATGTGGCTGATAATATGAAGAAGTTTGGAGGATATATTCCAGGGATCCGCCCTGGCCAAAAGACTGCCGAATATATTGATAAAGTTCTCACCCGCATCACCCTCGGAGGCGCTCTCTATGTCTCAGCTGTCTGTGTTTTGCCTACCATCCTTGTGGGACGCTTCAATGTTCCCTTCTACTTCGGAGGAACAGCTCTTCTCATCGTGGTGGGAGTGGCTCTCGATACAGTCCAACAAGTTGAGGCCCACATGTTAACCAGGCATTATGAGGGGTTGATGAAGAAAGGCAAACTTAAAGGTCGAAGAGGATAAAGGGAAGCTCATTGCAAATTGAAAATTGCATCATGAAAATTGAGAAATTTTAAAGAGAGGGAGAAGGATTTTGTAATTGGCAATGTTCATTTTGCATGTTGCAATCATTCTTGCGAGAAACGGGTGACGACGACGGATGAATCTGATACTCTTAGGCCCTCCAGGGGCTGGAAAAGGCACACAAGCACAGATGTTGATGGAACATTATCGTATCCCTCAAATCTCAACAGGGGATATCCTCCGAAGCGCTGTGAAGCAAGGGACACCGCTCGGTAAACAAGCCAAGGCCTTCATGGATAAGGGCGAGCTTGTTCCAGATGAGGTGGTGATCGGAATCATTGACCAGCGCCTGAGAGAGGCCGATTGCAAGAATGGATTCATACTCGATGGTTTTCCGAGAACGACCCCTCAAGCGGAGGCTCTTGAAACCATCCTCGCTAAGATCGAAAAGCCTCTGGACCATGTGGTCAATATCGAAGTGGATTCTGAAGAATTGGTCAGAAGGCTGACGGGGCGGCGGACCTGTAAAAACTGTGGGGCTATGTTCCACGTCGCGTTTCACCCTCCAGTCAAGGAAGACATCTGCGATCGTTGTGGCGGACCACTCTACCAGAGAGAAGACGACCGGGAGGAAACGATTCGTACGCGACTCAAAGAGTATGAGAAGCAGACCGCTCCACTCATTCGGTATTACCAAGACAAGAAGCTCCTCCGTTCGATCCAGGGGATAGGCGGACAGAACCAGATTTTTGAACAAATCATTCGTGTCTTCAATGCCAAATCGGTTTGAGGAGATAAGCGGGGTTAACTCATGCCAAAGGAAGAGGCCATCCAGGTTGAGGGAAAGGTTTTAGAGACTCTTCCAAACGCCATGTTCCGAGTCGAGCTGGAAAACGGGCATAAAGTGCTTGCCCATATATCTGGAAAGATGAGAATGCATTTTATCAAAATCCTTCCCGGGGATAAGGTGACCGTGGAACTCTCTCCCTATGACCTTTCCCGAGGAAGAATCATATTTCGGGAGAAATGAGACGGTGAAAGTTAGGGCGTCGGTGAAAAAGATTTGTGACAAATGTAAGATCGTCAAGCGAAAGCGGGTGATCCGGGTCATCTGTGAAAACCCCAAACACAAACAGAGACAAGGCTAAAAGGATAATCGCCAATAACCAAGCACCAATAAATGGATAAATTCCAATAACCAATAATCAAAATTTAAAAGATTGGAATTGGGTGTTTATTTGGTATTGTGATTTGGGTATTGGAATTTAAAGGAGAATGATATGGCACGTATTGCAGGAGTCGATCTTCCAAAAGATAAACGGATTGAGATCGCACTCACCTACATCTATGGAATCGGAAGGCCATCGGCGAATAAGATCCTCGAAAAAGCCAATGTTCATCGAGACACAAAGGTTAACAAATTGACCGAATCAGAAGTCGTCCGGATCCGAGATATCATTGACCAAGAGTATCGGGTGGAAGGAGATCTCCGGAGAGAGGTGGCCACCAATATCAAACGTCTGATGGATATTGGTTCCTATCGGGGGCTTCGACACCGCCGTTCACTTCCCGTCAGAGGCCAGAGAACCCACACCAATGCGAGGACAAGGAAGGGGCCTCGCCGTGCTATCATCGGTAAGAAAAAGGAAAAGGAATAAGGAGGAGATATGGCCACAGGGCCAGGAACAAAGAGGAAAAAGGTAAAAAAGAATATTCAGTCGGGCATTGCCCATATTCAGGCCACTTTTAATAACACCATCATTACCATCACCGACCATGAGGGAAAGGTCATCTGCTGGTCAAGCGCTGGGATTCAGGGCTTTAAAGGCTCCCGGAAAAGCACTCCCTTTGCTGCACAGATGGCCGCAGAGGACGCCGCCAAAAAGGCGATGGAGCATGGCGTCCGAACCATTGATGTCTATGTGAAAGGTCCAGGGGCCGGCAGAGAATCGGCACTCCGCTCGCTACAGGCCACCGGCCTCAAGGTCCACATGATTAAGGATGTCACCCCCATTCCACATAATGGATGCCGTCCTCCCAAACGGAGACGCGTCTAAGGACTGCATCTGGTGACACAGATTTTGAAAAGAAGATGACACAATCTTTTTAACCATTTGGGTAATTATCATGGCCACCTGGTCTTCGCGGACAATGAAAATATTCTAGAGAATCTGGGTTAGGATTACGGCTACGAAGCCCGTTTCGTCATTCGGTAATGGGTTACGTTTAAAAGAATTAGACACGATCGACGTAGCCTTTAATAGACAATCCGGGCCCTGAACCTAATATGGTACAGAACGGACATCGTCACCGTTGCCGTTAGATGAAACCCTTATTTTCTAAGCAATCAAACTTAGGATAGGAGGCTAAACATTGGCAAGATATACGAAATCGGTTTGTCGATTCTGCCGTAGAGAAAATATGAAGCTCTTTCTCAAAGGAGAGAGGTGTTATACGGAGAAATGTGCCTTTGATCGCAGGAACTACCCGCCAGGACAACATGGTCAAGGCCGGAAAAAGGCTTCGGACTATGGTTCCCAGTTAAGGGAAAAGCAGAAGGTGAAAAGGTTATATGGCCTTCTCGAAAACCAGTTTCGAAACACCTTCAAAGAAGCGGAGCGACGTAAAGGGATTACTGGAGAAGTCCTGCTCCAACTTCTTGAACGCCGGCTCGACAATGCTGTTTACCGACTCGGATTTGCCAACTCCAGAAACGAAGCCCGTCAGCTTGTGCGCCACAACCACTTTTTGGTCAATCAGTCCAAAGTGAACATCCCTTCCTATCTGGTAAAGCCCGGAGATGTCATCTCGGTAAGAGAAAAGAGTAAAAAAGTCCTCCGTATTCAGGAATCGCTTGAGGGAGTGGCCAGACGAGGAGTCCCTCAATGGCTGGAATTGGATAAAGACCAGATGAGTGGAAGCGTAAAGGCCTTGCCCACCCGGGAGGATATCACCCTTCCGGTTCAGGAAAAATTGATCGTGGAGCTGTATTCAAAGTAATGCTCTATCCCGTTAGAAGGCTACGCTTCATGCCCTGTGCGAAGAATAGCTTCTATCAGGGTATTAGCGATACCGTTGGAAAGTCTTAGACTTTCTAACGGGGTAAACCAACCCTTAAACAAAGGGAGGCCATATGGTACAGAAAAGTTGGAAAGATCTTATTCGGCCAAAGCGCTTAGAGGCAGAAAAAGAGACGTTAACCCAATTTTATGGAAAGTTTACAGCAGAACCTTTTGAAAGAGGTTTCGGCATCACGATTGGAAACTCTCTACGTCGAATCCTCCTTTCATCTCTCCAGGGAGCAGCCCTTACCTCGGTTAAGATTGATGGAGTGCTTCATGAATTTTCAACGATTCCAGGGGTGAAAGAAGATGTTACCGAAGTGATTTTAAACCTCAAAGAGGTGAGACTCAAACTCCATACGGAAGGGCCGAAGACGATTCGTATCAAGGCCGAAGGGCCCAAAGAGATCAAGGCAGGCGATATCATTACCGGCGATGCCGTGGAAATTCTCAACCCCGATCAGCACATTGCCACCCTCTCAAGGGATGCTAAACTCTCGATGGAGATGGTGGTGAAGATGGGCAGGGGCTACGTCCCGGCAGAACGAAATAGGGATGAAAATCAACCCATCGGGACAATCCCCATGGATGCTATCTTCTCTCCCATTAAGAAGGTGAATTATACGGTGACCAATGCAAGGGTTGGCCAAATCACCGATTATGATAAATTAACTCTGGAGGTCTGGACGGACGGGAGCCTCAACCCTGAGGAAGCCATCGCCCATGCCGCCAAGATCTTGAAAGACCAACTCTCTATCTTTATCACCTTTGAGGAGGGCGAAGAAGAGGAGACGACTGTTGAAGAACAAGCAGGAGAAGGAGAGAAGTTAAACGAAAATCTCTTTCGGAGCGTGGACGAGTTGGAGCTTTCTGTCCGATCAGCCAACTGTTTGAAACATGCAGACATTCGGCTTATTGGAGACCTCGTCCAAAAAACCGAAGCAGAAATTCTGGCGACCAAGAACTTCGGCCGAAAATCGCTCAATGAGATCAAAGAGATCTTGGCAGAGATGGGACTTAGCCTGGGGATGAAATTAGACAACTGGCCCTATAAAAAGACAAAGGCCAAAGAAGAAGAGATGGAATCTGGAGTAACCGGATAGAAGAAATAGGAGAATAGGATGAGGCATCGAGTTTCGGGAAGAAAATTAAGCCGACATACCAAACATAGGGAGCTGATGTTTCGAAATATGCTCGTTTCGCTCCTTCAGCATGAACGGATCAGAACAACACTGGCAAAAGGCAAAGAGCTCCGAATCTGGGCGGACAAAATCATCACCTTAGCCAAGAAAGGGACGCTTCACGCCCGAAGACAGGCCTTTGCCCGTCTTCGCAATGAAACCATTGTGAAGAAACTCTTCGATGAGATTGCCCCAAAGATGAAAGACCGCGAAGGGGGATATACTCGAATCTATAAAATGGGATGGCGACAAGGGGACGGAGCCCCTCTCTCCCTCGTGGAGCTGGTGACCTATACTCCACCAGAAGAAAAGAGGGGGTCAGCCGTCGTAGAGAAAGCCAAAGAAGTGATTGGAAAGGTTACCCCCAAGAAGAAGGAAAAGAAGGCAGAGGGCAAAGGAAAAGAGAAGAAGGCCAAGAAAGAAGAAAAGCCAACGACCAAGGAAAAGAAGGAGAAACCAAAGGAAAAAACCCCTTAAGTGTCAAGGAGCTTTGCTTCGTAAGGGCAAGCAGAGGGGCTTTCTAAAGGGGTAAAAAAACGACTAAGGAGATGAAGCTCCCAAAGGGCAAGTTGGGCCTCTTTTAAGGTCACCGTGAGTAGTAATCGAGACGAGTATCGTTGCCATTAGGGGAATCCCATATTTTCTGATGAAAAAAGAGAAAGTAGAAATGGAAATTGGATGTGAAGATAAAGAAATCTATTGACCGGAGAGTTTGAGACGGGTGATCGCCCTGAGCAGGGCTGCCTTGGCGCGATCGATATCAATGTCTGCCGTCCTCTCGGCCAGTCTTTTTTCTGCCCTTTCCTTTGCCCTTTTGGCACGCCCTGCATCGATCTCTTCAGGTCTCTCTGCGGCCTCTGCGAGAAGGATCACTTTTTTCCCGTCCGTCATGAGAAAGCCAGTACTTGTAAAGAGGTTTAATTTCTCACCCCCGGGTTTGGTAATCTTTGTAATGCCGACCTGAAGGCTTGAGACAAAAGGCGTATGTCCGGGAAGGACACCAAAGTAACCGACTGTGCCTGGCGCAATTACGGATTCGATCGGTTCACTGAAGACCACTCTCTTAAGAGTGACGACATCAAGGGTAAAAGGCTGGCTGTCCATGATTAACCTAAGTGACTAAACCTAAATTCCAAATTTCAAATTCCAAATCCCAAATAGACTCCAATCACCAATGACCAAAATTAATTCTCGTTTAATTTGAAACTTTGGTCATTGGAATTTATTTGGAGATTCGTGCTTGAGATTTGGTGCTTTCTTTAATGGGTTCCTTCTCTCAAACGCTTGGCTTTTTCGGCTACCTCTTCAATCTTTCCCACCATATAGAAGGCTTGCTCCGGTAGGTCATCATGTTTTCCTTCGATGATCTCTTTGAATCCTTTGATCGTATCTGGCAGAGGGACATATCTTCCCGTAGAGCCAGTGAACTGCTCTGCTACAAAGAATGGCTGGGATAGGAATCGCTGAATCCTTCTCGCCCGGTGAACGATCAGTTTGTCCTCCTCGGAGAGTTCTTCCATTCCAAGGATGGCGATGATGTCCTGGAGTTCTTTATAGCGTTGAAGGATCTGTTGGACGCCACGGGCGACCCGGTAATGTTCCTCACCAACGATACGGGGATCGAGGATTCTTGAGGTTGAGTCAAGAGGGTCAACCGCCGGATAGATCCCCAATTCCGCCAATTGTCGTGAGAGAACCGTAGTTGCATCGAGATGGGAGAAGGTGGTTGCTGGTGCTGGGTCAGTCAGGTCATCGGCAGGAACATAGATGGCCTGGACCGATGTGATAGAGCCCCGTTTCGTGGAGGTGATTCTTTCCTGAAGCTCACCCATCTCCGTTGAAAGGGTAGGTTGGTAGCCCACAGCCGAAGGCATCCGACCCAATAGAGCAGAGACCTCCGATCCTGCCTGGACAAAACGGAAGATATTATCAATGAAAAGAAGCACATCCTGACCTTCCTCATCTCGGAAATATTCTGCTTGGGTGAGAGCGGAAAGCCCAATTCTTAACCTTGCTCCAGGTGGTTCATTCATCTGACCGAAGACCAAGACGGTCTTATCAATAACTCCAGAGGCTTTCATCTCGAGCCAGAGATCATTTCCCTCACGAGTTCGTTCTCCAACACCCCCAAAGACTGAGAATCCTCCGTGTTCCGTGGCGATGTTTCGAATCAGCTCCATGATCAAAACGGTCTTTCCCACTCCAGCGCCTCCGAAGAGGCCGACCTTGCCCCCCTTTGCATAGGGCTCAAGAAGGTCAATCACTTTAAGACCGGTTTCAAAGACCTGCGTAGAAGGGACCTGTTCTTCGAATGGAGGTGGGTGTCTGTGGATTGGATATCGTTTCTTTGCCGGGCACTCGCCAAGTTTATCGATCGGTTCGCCAAGCAGATTAAAGACCCTTCCAAGGGTCTCTCTTCCCACAGGCATGGTAATGGGTTCACCTGTATCAATTGCATCCATTCCCCGGACCAGCCCATCTGTGGAAGAGGTCGCTACACAGCGAACCACATTATCACCTAAATACTGTGCCACCTCAACGATTAATTTCGTTCCATCGGGTTTATTGATTCGAATGGCATTATAGATAGCGGGTAACTCCTCGGTAAAGTATTCCACATCCACTACCGGACCAATGACCCTTAAGACTTTTCCAACCTTCAATGGCGTACCTCCTGGTTTTTAGTGAATATCTGTTGAAAGGTTAGGATGACGATGCCCGTTTCATTGAACGGTGACGTCATTCGTATTTAATCATTTTACCGTAACCTTTTTCCGTACTGCCGGAGGCTGACGATAAACGATACGGGCTTCGTAACCGATAACCGAAATACGATTTTACTTTTTCCCTTGTGCAAACCTTAAGGCTTCCGCCCCTGTCGTGACCTCGAGCAGTTCTTTGGTGATGGACGCTTGCCTTGCCTTATTATAGCTGAGAGTTAAAGTGGATATCATCTCCTCTGCATTCTCTGTGGCTGATTTCATCGAGACCATTCGAGCTCCCTGTTCGCTTGCGACAGATTCCACCAATCCTTTATAGATCTGCGCTTCCAGATATTTGGGCAGTAAGAGTGCCATAATCTCTTCGGCTGTGGGCTCGAAGATCGGTTCCCCTTGCATCCCAGCCTCTTTCTTCAGCACCTCTTCGCTTTCAAGGGGTAAAAGTTTCATCAGGGTTGGCCGCATCACCATTGGAGACTGAAAGTGTGTGTAGATCAGATAGACTTCATCGTAACGGGCCGCCTCAAAACCATTGATGACAGCTCCGGAAATCTCTTTGACCTCCTGCAAAGAAATCTCCTTTGAAAGTTGAAGAAGTGTGTGGTCAATGGGATAGCCTTTTCGCCTGAAGAAGTCGTATCCCTTTCTTCCAACCAGAATGAGCCGGACCTCTTTTCCCGGATGGGCATCAATGAACTTCGTTGCCTGGGAGATCGCATTCGCATTGTACCCCCCGCAAAGCCCTTTGTCTGAAGTGATGAGGGTAAGTCCAATGCTTTTGACTTCGCGCTTCACCAGCAAAGGATGATCCACACGAGGGAGACAGGGGGCCAGGCTTTCCATCAATTCCCGGATCTTTTCTGCATAAGGCCTGGCTGAGCGAAGGCGATCCTCCGCCCGCTTGAGCCTTGAGACAGCGATCATCTCCATGGCGCGGGTGATCTGCTGAATGCTGATGACGCTTCGAATTCTTCGTCTGATCTCTTTAGTTCCGGGCATCTCTCTAAAGTCCCGATGGAAGAATGGAATACTGGAATATTGTTTAAATACGGATTGGAGTCTCTTTACCCTATTAGAAAGTAGAAGACTTTCTAACCGCGTTTACTCATCATTCCATTTTTCCATCATTCCAAGGTTCTCAATTTAGGTAGTTACAAAATTCTTCTTGTACTCCTGAGCGGCCTGATGAAGGAGTCTCGTTGTCTCCTCAGTCAGTTCTTTCTTCCCCCGAATCTCTTTGGGAATCTGTGGATACTTCTCGCGAACAAAGGGATAGAACCCTGCCTCAAAATCCTTGACCTTTTCCACTGGAAGATCGTCCAGATAACCATTCTCTGCAACGAAGATGATCATGATCTGATTCTCAACAGGCATTGGGCTATACTGGGGCTGTTTCAGGACTTCGACCAAACGCTCTCCACGGGTGATCTGAGCCTGTGTGGCTTTGTCCAATTCGGAGCCAAATTTGGCAAAGGTGACCAGTTCCCTGTATTGGGCAAGGTCGAGCCTGAGCATTCCTGCGACCTTCTTCATCGCTTTGATCTGGGCGTTTCCACCCACTCGTGAAACAGAGAGGCCCACGGATACCGCCGGACGGACTCCAGCATAGAAAAGATCGCTCTCCAGATAGATCTGGCCGTCCGTGATCGAAATGACATTGGTCGGAATATAAGCCGAGTAATCTCCTGCCTGCGTTTCAACAATGGGAAGCGCAGTGAGTGAGCCACCCCCGAGCTCATCGCTCAGCTTGGCCGCTCTTTCGAGCAGTCTTGAATGAAGGTTGAAGATGTCGCCAGGGAAGGCCTCTCGGCCAGGAGGTCTTCTCAGAAGAAGTGAGACCTGACGGTATGCTACAGCGTGCTTCCAGAGATCATCATAGATGACCAGGGCGTGACGACCGGAGTCTCTGAACTCCTCTCCCATGGCACAACCTGCGTAGGGAGCTACATATTGCATGGGTGCTGAATCACTCGCTGTTGCAGAGACAACGATGGTATACTCCATGGCTCCATACTCCTGAAGGGTGTTAACAACAGATGCCACTGTGGACTGTTTCTGTCCGATGGCGACATAGATACAGATGACATCGCCACCCTTCTGGTTGAGGATGGTATCCACGGCAATGGCGGTTTTTCCGGTCTGACGGTCTCCGATGATCAGTTCTCGTTGCCCCCTTCCAATGGGAATCATGGAGTCAATACATTTGAGTCCGGTTTGAAGGGGTTCCTTTACGGGTTGTCGCTCTACGACATTGGGAGCCGTTCCCTCAATGAGTCGGTATTTACTGATCTGAATTGGGCCCTTTCCATCAATGGGCTGTCCCACAGCATTCACGATCCTTCCGATCAATCCGTCTCCCACAGGAACGGAGAGGACCTTGCCGGTGCGCCTGACAGGGTCTCCCTGCTCGATTTGAGTAAAATCTCCGAGAATCATTGCACCGATGTGGTCCTCATCGAGGTTGAGGGCCATTCCGTAAATCCCTTTGGGGAATTGGAGCATCTCGGATGCCATACAGCCTGGAAGGCCTTTGATTCTTGCGATTCCGTCTCCGGCCTCAATGACCTCCCCGATCTCCTCGGCTTCCATCTTGACCTGATACTGCTCAATATGGCGTTTGAGAATGCTTGATATCTCTTCTGGCTTGATCTTCAGTTCCACCTTTCCACCCCTTAATAGGTTTTTACCATCTCCTGTTTCATCTCTTCGAGACGGTGTCTCACGCTTCCATCGAGGATCTTATTCTCAATCTTGATGATGGCCCCTCCGAGAATCGACTCGTCAACCATTGGTTTCAAAAAGACCCGCTTCTTCGATGCCTTTGAGAGTTCTTTCTCCAATCGCTGAAGTAGCTCATCCGAAAGCGAAACCGAAGTGATCACTTCGGCGGTCACCTTTTCACGGGATTCCTGGGCAAGGACGAAAAAGGCCTCGATCATATTGGGAAGTTTCCTCTGGCGACCCTGGTCAATCACCATATTTAGCCAATTGAGGGTGATCGTTGAGACCTTATCACCGAAAATCTGAGACATGGCGCTCTTTTTGCCCTCAGAGGATATCTGGAGGTTGCTTAAAAACTCTTTTACCTCGGCATTCGATTCGATACTGGCTTTGAGTCGAGTTAACTCTTCTTCAACCCGATCGAGAGCCTCCTCAGCCCTGGCGACCTGAAAGAGAGCCTCTGCATAACCTCGCACCATGGGATCACTTGCCATAGAGATCACCTACCTTTGAAACATACTCCTCCACGAGGCGGCGATGGTCTTCCGTATTCAGAGATTTTTGAATGACCTTCGACGCAGCCATGATGGAGAGGTCGGCAATCTTTTCCTGGAGCTCGAGGATGGCTTTCTGCTTCTGAAGTTCGATCTCCTCCTGGGCCCTCTTGACGATCTGATTCGACTCCTGCTGGGCCTTCTGGATGATCTCTTTACGCATGTTTTCGCCTAGCTCCTTTCCTTCGTTGATCACCTTCTGGGCTTCTGCACGGGCCTCGGCAAGCTGACGTTTGTACTCCTCAAGAAGCTGTTCAGCCGCTTGCTTGGTCTTACGTGCCTCTTCGAGTTGTTGTTGGATCGTCTCTTCTCTCTTCTTCAACCCTTTCAAGATATGGGGATAGGCCAATTTGGCCAATAGAATGAGAAGGAGAAAGAAAGAGACCAGAGTCCAGATGATCAATCCGGGTTCTGCTTTAAACATAGTTTGCTCCCTCTTTACCCCTTACTCTCCCTTCTCTCCCATGGGGGAGGAGTAGAGTTGAGGGGCATTTCATTTAGTCAATATTTTTATTTAAATATCAACAAGAAGCTGATGACCAATGCGTACAGGGCCAGCGCTTCGATAAAAGCAATTCCGATAATCATGGTCGTACGAAGCAAACCTGAAACCTCTGGCTGACGGGCCATTCCCTCCACCGTCTTTCCGACCATGATCCCCATGCCAACGCCTGTTCCAAGGGCTCCTAAACCGATGCTCAAACCTCCACCAAGATAAGCAAAACCGACAGGATCCATTCGCAACCTCCTTTTTTAGAATGTGGAAGGTGGAATGTGGAAAGTGGATGTTTAACCACTCCCTACCTTCCACCCTCGACCTTCGAATTAATGTTCTGCATGAACGGCCTCGGCAATATACATCGAGGCCAGAATCGAAAAGATAAAGGCCTGAATCAGAGCGACAAATATCTCAAAGGCCATCATCACCACAGCCATTGCCAGAGGAAGGGGTGTGATGATGATGCTTTTAAACATGATGATCATTGATAGAAAGACCAGGATGACCAGATGGCCAGCGGTCATATTGGCAAAGAGTCGGACAGCGAGCGAAAAGGGTTTGGCAAATTGGCTGATGATTTCAATGGGGACCATTAAGGGGATGATCCAAAGAGGAATCCCTTTGGGGATGAACTTTTTCAGATAGCCCAGAGGACCATGTTTGTAGATTCCTGCTCCTTGTGTGCACAGAAAGACAACGACTGCCAGAGAAGCCGTCACATTGATATTGGAAGTGGCGGTAAAACCTTTTGGGATCAATCCGAGGAGGTTACAGTAGAGGATGAAGAAGAAGAGCGTTGCAATAAAAGGAAACCAGGCCATTCCTTTCTCACCGATGGTTTCATAGATGAGATTTATCCTCAGATAATCCACGATCGATTCCATCAGGTTCTGCAATCCCTTCGGGACCAGTCTTCCGGCCCTTCCTGCCAAGAAGAGAGTGAGAAAGACCAGGAAACAGGCGATCCACATCATGATCACCGCATTGGTGATGGAGAGGTCGATGTTTCCAATCTTTAGAGGGATATAAACATGGGGTTGGAGGTGTTCCATTAAATCTATCTTTTCCATAGTTGCATCCTTACCTTCCGATCTGTCTCCATGGGATCGATCCTAATTTTCGATAGAATCGCATCGTCTTAACGATTAAAAACAGAGTGAAACCGATGGCAAAGGAGAGAAGGGTTGTTTGGAAATGAATCTCCTTTATCCGGGTCAACCCGTAGAAGATAAGACCCATTGCTGTGAGCCTTGCTAAGAAGCCCCCAAGAGCAATGAGAATGGAAGTGAGTTTGGAACGATGGATAACTTTTGAAGAGATGAAAGTGGAGGCTAAAAAGTTTAACAAGGCCAATGTAAATCCCACTATTGCACCAGAAAGAAATGGACTCATCTCAATTCTTTTTCTCTTGATCCTGCCTGATAAGCCGGTAGATGCTTCGGAAACCGGCTGCCGACCCAAAAATGAATCCCACGATCATCAACCATGGGCGTGTATTGAGGAGATAATCTAAACCGTACCCACCCAAAGCGCCGATTAGCACCGAAGCTAACATCTCCACACCGATGCTACCGTACTTAAACCAATCCTTCATGAACTTTTCTTGTTTTAAATTTTGGGGCATCGGGGGCTACAAAATGTGAATTTATTAACATACCTCAAAAAAGTTGTCAAACATATTTTCATATTCATCTGAATCCTCTGATCAATCCTGTGTTAAGAGACGGATAATTCTTTTAACTATTTGATATTGTTATGAAATAGAGAGAGGCGGATTCAGGTTTTTAGGACGGGGATGAAGTTCTTCTTCGTCTTGGAAACCAGTCTCCATTTTGCAATGACCATCAAAGATTCCACCCTCGTTGATAATAAGCGCAGGAGTGATGAGGATTCCAAAAAATTTACCTGTTGAATGGATTTCAACTCGCTCTACGGCACGAAGCTCTCCTTCTACATGTCCATTGATGATGATCGTCTTAACCCCGATCTTACCTTTGATGTGTGCGGATTCACCCACGATTAAGGTCCCGCTTTCGAAGATCTCTCCTTCAAACTTTCCATCAAGACGAAAGACCCCTCGAAAGGTCATCTTCCCCTCAAAAAGCGTCTCTTTTCCAAGAAAGGCACTGATTTCTTCATGCATTTCTGAAAGTTTTGGGATGGCTTTCTTAAGAAGAGATCTTCCTTCTGACATGGGTGCTCCTTTCAAAAGGAGAAATCCGAAGCACGAAATCCTAAATTCGAAACAATATCAAATGACCAAATTTCGAGTGTCCCAAACAAAAGAGTAGGGAACGCATATATGCGTTCCTTACAAGAATTTTGAACATTCGAATTTGTTTCGGGTTTCGATATTCGAATTTCGAGTTTATTATTTTCCTATAATCGTCTCTACAATCCTTTCCAATTCCTCAGGAGAATAGTATTCGATTTCGATCTTCCCCCTTTTCCCTTTTGCCTGAATCCAGACTTTCGTTCCCAGGTGTTGTCTCAGGGTATCCTGGAGGCTTTGAAGTTGGCTCTGAAGTTCTGCTCGTTTACTTTCCAGCGCTGCTCTTCGTTTCAGTTTCCCTGACCAACGTTTTGCCAAGGCCTCTGCCTCTCGTACGGAAAGGCCTTTCTGGATGATTCGATTGCAGAGCTCTTTCTGCTTCTCTTTGCTCTCCAGACTGAGGATCGCTCTTGCATGACCCGCAGTGATCTGGCTCTGAATGAGGTGGTTTTTGATTTCGGGAGGAAGAGTGAGAAGCCGGAGGGCATTGGTAATGGTTGTTCGATCCTTTCCCACCCGTCTGCTTGCTTCTTCATGGCTGATGCCAAATGTTTCAATCAAGCTTCTAAAGCCTTCAGCCTCTTCCACTGGATTGAGGTCTTCTCTCTGAAGGTTCTCAATGAGGGAGATTTCGAGAACTTCCCTATCGTCCGCCTCTCTTAAGATTACAGGGACTTCCGTCAATCCGGCTTTTTGGGCTGCCCGCCAGCGACGCTCTCCAGCGATCAGCTCATACCCACCGTCAATCTTCCTCACCATGAGGGGATCAAGGATTCCCTTCTCTTTGATGGTCTCGGCCAGCTCCTGGAGTTTTGATTCATCGAAATGCTTCCGTGGTTGAGACCGATTGGGACGAATCTCTTCGATTCCGCAATAAAAGAGCTTTTTCTCCTCAATCGTTTCAACTTCGGGAATGAGAGCTCCCAAGCCCTTTCCCAAGGCCATTCGCTTCGTTACCATCCATCACTCCATTTCCCATCATTTCTCTTGCCAGGGTTAAATAACTTTCAGCACCTTTTGAATGAATATCATAAAGCAGAGCGGGTTTTCCATGGCTCGGAGCCTCGCTCAGACGGATGTTGCGTGGGATGATCGTCTTAAAGACCTTATCCTTAAAGTGGTTTTTCACCTCATCGGCCACCTGATGCGAGAGGTTGTTGCGGACATCGAACATGGTGAGGAGGATCCCTTCAATCTCCAATCTTGGGTTGAGGGATTGTTTGATCAGACGGATCGTCTTGAGCAATTGTCCCAAGCCTTCGAGAGCATAGTATTCACATTGCAAGGGGATAAGAACTGAATGAGCGGCTGTTAGAGAATTGATCGTCAGAAGCCCGAGAGAGGGAGGACAATCAATGAAGATATAGTCATAGTCTGTCTCAACCTCTTTGATAAGATGAGCCAGTCTTTTCTCACGATCTTTTTCCTGGATAAGTTCAATCTCTGCACCAATCAGATCGGTATTGGAGGTGACCACATCGAGGTAGGCGAGGGAAGTCTTCTGAATCATCTCCCGAAGCCCTGAACCCCGAAGCAGAGCTTGATAGATGGTGCCATTGGTCTGTTCTTTGTTGAAGCCAACCCCGCTCGTTGAATTGCCCTGAGGATCGATATCAATGAGGAGAACTCTCTTTTCTGCTACTGCAATGGAGGCAGAGAGATTGACTGCGGTGGTCGTCTTTCCTACCCCTCCTTTCTGGTTGGCGATGCAGATCACCTTGGCCATATGAAAAACGGGTAAGGGGCGTTTCACTTGAGGATCGCTTACACTTAAAGTTTATTAGGGCATTGGCATTTGCCTTCTGCCTCAAGTTCTCCGAAGGAGAGCGCCCCTCCAACCTTTCTCTGTATTCTTTATATCATAAAACATGGGATGAGGAAAAGACAAAAGTTAAATCTTCTGGAAAAGGAGAATGGAGCGCTGAATTGAGCTAAAGGGAAGGGTAAGGGTCACCCTCTTTAAAAATCGGCATCTGATCCTTTCGATTGGGAGATGAGACTGCCATTCCTCTCCATTCTGTCTTCCCCTCATCGCTAAAGTGAGCCCTCCTTTCTGTAAAAAAGGAAGGGAAAGGGTTAGAAAGGTTTTGAGATCAGCAAATCCCCTTGAAATGACCGCTTCGAATTGACTCTCCATCTTTTTGAGGATCTCTTTATCCTGAATGCGGCCGTGAATTGCGGTAATTCCTTTTAATCCAAGAGTTCGGATGATATGTCTCTGGAAATCGACCTTCTTTCGGACCGAATCGATGAGGGT
>CAKZKY010000371.1 GCA_937124575.1 uncultured Pseudomonadota bacterium
ATTGGCGCCCCTGGGGTGACTCGAACACCCGGCACACGGATTAGGAATCCGTTGCTCTATCCACCTGAGCTACAGGGGCCGTGATGGTAAACTCCATTAGGAGAGCTTCGCCCTTCTAACGGGAAAGCGCATACCCCGATAGAATCAAAGCTTCGCACGGAGTCTAACGGGGTAAATATACAATTCCATCGGCTCTTCGTCAATAAAATTTTTTTGCCTCAAAGAAATCCGAAAGATCTATGTCTGCCCAAATCCCGATTTAGAAACGGAGGTCCTTTATCCCGTATAATCCGAAAACCCCAGTCTTTAGATTGGGGATGAAATCAATTTCAAATCCAACGATGAAGAAAAGCTCCGTCTTTTAGGGTGGGGATATACGGGGTTTACCAGGTTGTCATTACGAGCACCTGCAAGGTGCTTGGCAATTTCATTGCGAAAGGCGAGATAGCTCCGCCGGTTCCCTCGAAATGATAATTCCTAAATCGGGATTTGGGCGATTGAAAACTTCTTGACAAAGTGGTTTTAAAAGGCTAACCAAAGATAATTGAATTCCCCTCAACCTCCCCTTCTCTTTAGGAGACTGTTCCGTAATTGGTAGAGAAGGGGAAAGGGAGGGAGGGGGATGTGTTTTACGGGATTAGAAGGAAATTCTCCGATTTAAATTGTAAGAATCTAATTCGATTGCCATGGAAAAATTGGACTGGGATGCCATTGAAGGGGTGAAGCTCCATCTCGAATATTTAAAAGAGATGGGAATAAGGGATATCGTCTGTTCAGAGAGATGGGGGCATAGCATTTCAGAGAAGAAAGCCTTCACCCTGAAGGAGATCAGAGATCAGTTGGGAGATTGCAAGCGATGTAAGCTTCACCGAACCCGAAAAACGCTTGTTTTTGGAGAAGGGAATGAAAAGGCCAAGCTGATGCTTATCGGCGAAGGTCCCGGCTATGACGAAGATGTTCAGGGAAGACCTTTTGTCGGAAAGGCAGGGCAGCTCCTGACCAACATACTCCACCACATAGGGCTTCAGAGGCATGAGGTCTATATCACGAACATTATCAAATGCCGTCCACCGAATAACCGAAATCCAGAACCGGATGAGATCGAAAGCTGTCGCCCCTTTCTCTTGAAACAGATCGAAGCCATTAAACCCCAACTCATCTGCGCCCTCGGGACATTTTCAGCTCAAGCCCTTCTCCAAACCGAAGCCAAAATCACCCTCCTTCGTGGTAAGTTTTACGACCTTTCAGGTATCCGAATCATCCCCACATATCATCCTGCCTATCTTCTCCGCAATCCTGAAAAGAAAAAGGAGGTGTGGAGAGATATGAAATTGATCGCCAAAACCTTAGCCGGCGAATTGTAAACCCCGATTGAAGATCAGCTTCTAATAGACCAAACAGTGAAGGTTTCTAATAGTGTAAAGGTCGGTAGAAAGGGAGTCGGCGATCGGTTATCACCACCCAAACCCGCTCGACATAGTTAGAGTGTCTTTATCTTCCAAAGGGCCGTTAGAAGTCGAGACGATAATTGAGCTGAAAGCCTTTTTCACTTAAGGTTTTTAGGACAGCCTCGGTGATCCCTTCAATTAAAAGTTCGAGAAGCGAAAACCTCTTTTTGGGATACAGGACGATCGGTTTTCCCTCAATTCCCACCATCTTGGCCGCCGTATCAATCGCATCCTGGAGGTTTCCAAGCTGGTCGACCAAACCCAGCTGTTTCGCCTGTTCTCCGGTTAAGATCCGACCATCGGCTACCTGAGCCACTCTCGAGTATTCCATCTTTCTCCCCTCGGCAACGGCCTGGATGAATTGCTGATGGACGTTGTTAATGACCGATTGGATCAGTTTCTTTTCTGCGGGGGTCATTTCCCTAAAGGGAGATCCGATGTCTTTATGCTCACCGCTTTTGAGCACAACACCCTTAATCCCAATCTTCTTAAAGAGCTCTTCGATATTGGTGAATTCCATCAAAACACCGATCGAACCTGTGATTGTGCCAGGGTTCGCCACGATGAGATCAGACCCGCTGGCAATATAGTATCCGCCAGAGGCGGCAACCGATCCCATGGAGGTGATGATCTTCTTTTTCTTATTCGTCCGGATCTTCATCACTTCAGAATAAATCTCCTGGGATGGCCCTACGCCTCCACCCGGGGAATCGATCCTTAAGATGATCGCCTTTATGCTTTCATCGTCAGCATACCGATGGAGTTCTTCGATGACCACTGTGGATTGGGTGATCAATCCCCGAATCTCAACGACCGCAATTTTATCACCGAAAGCGAATGTGGAAGAACCCGGACCGGAAACATACTGACCGATAAAAAAGATGAGGATGAAAAAGAACGCCAATAATCCTACGATTGCGGATAAACCTACCCATATTCTTTTTCGTTTCATAGAGATGCCTCCCTTGAATATTCAATCATGAGCATGATGCCCATCATCACTTCTCATCCACCCCTTTCTTCACCTGAAGAGAAGAGGCGGATTATCGGGGTCAGACCGGCGAGATTCGGATCGTATCAAAAGGGGCTGCCTGGAACACCCGTATCCATTTTGCTTTTACCAATTCGAGGATTGCTAAAAATGTGATCACAATCACTCTGCGCGAGGCCTCTTTGGGAAAGAGGAGATGAAAGGGAAGGCTTCGCTTTTCCCTCTGAAGGAGGAGAAGGATCTCCTGAACCTTATCTTCGACGGTGAGCCGATCGAGAATGACTTCATGGAAAGCCTCCTCTTTTGCCCTTTGAAGGACCTTCTGAAGGGCATCCATGAGATCGAAGAGGCTCGCTTCGATTCGCTCCTCTTCAGCCCCCTCCTCTTCTGGTTGTGCCAGACGGATGAAGACATCCCTTCCAAGCATGGGTCTCTGAATCAATTCGGTTGCGGCCATCTTATATTTCTGGTATTCCAACAACCGCCTCACCAATTCAGCTCTTGGATCCTCCTCCTCTTCTTCCTCGAGAGAGGTCTGCGGAAGGAGCATCCTCGATTTGATATGAAGAAGCGTGGAGGCCATCAGAAGGTATTCTCCGGCAACATCCAGATCAAGGGTCTTCATCAATCTGAGGTAGTCCATGTACTGTTCAGTGATGACGGCAATGGGGATGTTGAAGATGTCCATCTCATTCTTTTGGATGAGGTGGAGCAGTAAGTCGAGAGGCCCCTCAAAGGTTTCCAGCCGAAAGGTATAGGGTTGTTTTTCTTCTAAATGAAAGTCACCTTCAGACATCATCCTGCTCCAAGCGATTTGGCCACGTATTGCATTTCGTCCTGACGGGTGATCACCTGCTCATCCAATCGGGCCTTGAGAAGATCCTCCAATCCCTTACGGATGGAGGGCCCAGGTTTGATACCCATTTTAATCAGGTCGGTTCCCCTCAAAATCGGCTTCATATCCTTTAACTGTGTGAAGTAGAGGGATATGTAACGCCGGGTCGTCATCTGGGTCGTCTTAGCCATCATGAAGAGTTTGACCTCTGTGGAGAGAGGATCAAGGATGGAATAGATCTCGGAGCGTTTGGGTTCTCTGCCCGCATTGACCCATGCGAACATCTGAAGCAATGCCTGGTCGGCCTGTCGTTTTCCTTCAATCGCTTTCCGCTTCTGGCGCTCATTCATGGCCAAGCGCTCACAGATTTCACGGATCTCCTCTTCTCTGAACGAATCGATGAGGCCGTAAAAATAGATGAGCCAGCGGTCCATTTTCTCTTCGAGAAAGAGAAGGTCGAACCAGGCAATGATATGGTGGATCTGTTCGAAGAGAAAAACCTTCTCCTCATCAAAGGTGAGGCGGGGGTGAAGAAAAGGAAAAAGGTTGAAATCCCTCATCCGCTTCATGGCAGGGATGGGATCCTGTTCCTGCCAGATGAGGATCAGCTCCGAAAGAATCCGGCCTCCGGAAAGCCGGCCAAAGAAGCCCGCCTTGACAGCATTCTTCATCAAATTCTGCGTATGCTTTCCGATCTGGAATCGCAACCGCTGTTCAAAGCGGATTGCACGGAAGACCCGGGTCGGGTCCTCAACAAAGGAGAGATTATGAAGGACGCGGATCACTTTCTCCTTAATGTCCTTCACTCCGCCAAAAAAATCGATCAACTCTCCAAAGGCTCGTGGATTGAGGCGAATGGCTAAGGTATTGATGGTGAAGTCTCTCCGATAGAGGTCGGCCTTAATGGAACCTCGTTCCACTGTGGGAAGAGCGGCTGGCGAATCGTAGATTTCAAGACGAGCCGTCGCCACATCCACCTTGAGGCCATCCGAAAAGAGGATGAGCGCCGTCCCGAATTTCTTATGGGTCCGAATTCGGCAGTGAAACCTTTTCTCAAATTCCTCTGCCAGACGTATCGCATCCCCTTCCACAACGATATCGATATCATAGTTCTCGACACGCATTAGGAGGTCTCTCACAAATCCTCCAACGCCAAAGACCGAGTAGCCCAAATCATCCCCTACCCTTCCAAATTCTGTGAGCAAGCTTCGGATTCTCTCTGGAAATCGCTCCTCGATCAATTTGGAGATCATCTTCTTCCGCACGTAAAGGGGTTGACTCTCCTTTGCCGATTGGATCATTCCTTCCTGGAGAACCCGCATCACATCCGTCATGGCCACGATTCCGACCAGACGGTCCTTTTCAATGACAGGAATGAGGCTTTGGCTCTGTCCGATGGCCAATTCTTGAATACGAGAAAAGGGGGTCTCCGGAGAAATGGCATGGAATTCCGTTAACATATACTCTTTCACCAGGGCATCCTTGAGACCGTGATGGATGGCCCTCTCCACCACTTCCTTGGAGATGAGACCCACCACTCTCTCCTCCCAAACGACTGGAAGAATATCGAGGAAATACCTCGAAAGGATTTCCCCTGCTTCGGCTAATGTCCGACCAGGTTCGATGGTCTTCACTGGATGAACCATGAGGTCGCGGGCCACTCTTTTGGGACGAACGAGTTGTCGCAATGTCTTGAGCAATCGGCTGTGCGCTTCGAGCAGAGGCATCCCTTTGATGGTGGCAGAGGCGGCTGTGGGGTGGCCTCCCCCTCCAAATTCTGCAGCAATCTCGGAAGCATTGACCTCTTCGAGTCTGCTTCTTCCGATCAGATAGACCCTCCCTTCCATCTGGACAAGAACGAAAAGGACATCGAGGTTCTCCATATCCTTTAATTTATGGACGAGAACGGCAATGTCGCCGATATAACGGTCTGTAGAGGCTTGAGCAATGACAACATCGATACCATGAACATCATATCGGGTAGCGGACTGAATCAGATCGTTGAGGAGAAAAATTTGCTCGGATGTGAGCTCCCGAGTGATGACATTAGAGAGGATGTTGAGGTTTGCCCCTCTCCCCACGAGATATCCTGCGGCCTGGAAATCCTCCTCTCGAGCGGATGGAAAGGTCAGATTTCCGGTATCTTCGTAGATGCCGAGGAGCATGATGGTGGCTTCATCCGGAGCAATATCGATCTTTCTCTGACGGAGATGTTCGAGAAGAAGGGTGACTGTAGCACCCACTTCAGCGATGACCTCGACCGAGCCTCGGAGATCATCGGAAGAGGGAGGATGGTGGTCATAAATATGGATGTCCAGGCCTGGTTTTGCTGCGATTTCGGAAAACTTTCCGATCCGACTGATCTGGCGAGTATCAACCAAGATCAACCGTTCGACCTCTCGAAGGGCAATATTCTTGACCCGCTCCACTTCGAGGGCATAAAGGGTCGAGTGGATAAAGAATTCCCGCAGGCTTCGCTCTTGGGATCCTGGAAAGACCAGCACCGCCTTCGGATAGAGCTTTTTCGCTGCGATCATTGAGGCGAGAGCGTCGAAATCGGCATTGGTATGTGTGGTGATCACTTCCATAAACAAATCAATTTACAGTGCAAATTTAGCAATACAAAGTTAGCAATTCTAAACCGCCTGAACTCTGTTTTAAAGTGCTAATTGTTAACTGACTATTTTGCAATGATCCTTTCTCAACCTCTTGGATGATACTGTTGATGAATCTTCTTCAATCGCTCACCGGTCACATGGGTATAGATCTGTGTGGTGGAGATGTCGACATGGCCAAGCATCAGTTGAACAGAACGTAAATCCGCTCCCCTTTCGAGGAGATGGCTGGCAAAGGAATGGCGAAGGAGATGCGGGGTGATCCTCTTTCGAATCCCTGCCTTCCGGCCGTAGGCCTTGATGTTTTTCCAGAACTGTTGACGACTCATCGGTTTTCCAGATCGGTTGAGAAAGAGGAAGGAACTCTCCTTATGCTTAAGGAGGTTTGGTCGGGATTCTTTCAGGTAGCGTTCCACCCACCTCAGGGCCTCCTTGCCAATAGGAACGATCCTCTCTTTTGAACCCTTTCCAAAGAGGAGGACATATCCCGCCTCCAGATGGAGATGCGGGGTCTGGAGTCGGACGAGCTCTGAAACCCTCATACCAGTGGCATAGAGTATCTCCAGCATGGCCCGATCTCTGACCCCACGCGGGTTGAGCAGGTCGGGTTGTTCCAATAATGTCTCCACCTCGTCAAGAGAGAGGATCTCAGGTAAAGTCTTAGCAATCTTTGGAGACTCAATCTCATCGGCTGGATTGGCCTGAAGAAGACCATCTTCCACTAAAAATCGGAGAAAGACCCGGATGGAGACGAGATTCCGCGCTATGCTCCTGCTCGAAAGACCTTTCTTTTTCAAAAAGAGGAGAAATTCTCTAATATCGAGTTTCGAGATCTCATTGGGAGTTTTAATTCCCTTCCCTTCCAAATGTTCGATAAAACGATTCAGGCCGTGGCTGTAGGCCTCCAGAGTGTTCTTTGATACCCCCTTTTCGACGGTGAGGTAATGAAGAAATCGATCAAGAGATGGATGCATTTTCCCCAGACTTTTTAAGGTCAATGGGCTCATGGTCAGGGCTATCCCATCAAACTCCAGTGGAGCCAAAACCTCCATCCTGTCTTATCGTGGGAGGCAGATCTTCCACCTCTACTAAGGTGGATCGGAAGACACGGGAGATGACCATTTGGGCAATCCTCTCCCCATTGCGAATGGTGAAAGGGGTCTCTCCAAAATTGATCAGGAGGACGCTCACTTCTCCGCGGTAATCCGAATCGATGGTTCCTGGCCCATTGACCAATCCAATGCCTTGATGGATTGCCAAGCCGCTTCTGGGTCGGATCTGTCCTTCAAATCCTTCAGGAATGGCAACAGCAATTCCAGTTGGAATAAGTCTTCTCTCCCCCGGATACAGGATGACCTCCTCTTCGAGCGAAGCAAAAAGATCCATTCCAGATGCACCTTCAGTCATATATCGGGGAAGTGAGACAGGAAGATTCTTTTTTAGTCGTCGGATATAGATCTTTACTGGTTCCATTGGTTCCAGAGATACGGATCCTGTTTGAGTTGGCTTCCATCCATGGGGCCCAAAATGGTGAGGCAGAAGTACTGTTCGTCGAAGATCTGGTTGGCCAAGGACTTAAGGGTCTCCTCATCGACTTCGTCAATACCCCTCAGGATCGATTCCACGGTCTGATAGGTTTCAAAATAGATCTCGTTCTTGGCTAATCGGGTCATCAAATTATCAGAGCTCTCCAAACTGAGGAGTAGATTACCCTTCAACTGCTCTTTCGCAATTTCCAGTTCTCCGTTTTTGAAGGGTTCGTCCTTCAGTCGTTTAAATTCTTTCAGGATGAGCCTCAACACCTCATTGACCGATTTTTCTTCGGTTCCTGCATAGACGACGACCAGTCCAGCATCGATGTAGGTGGGAAGGTAGGAATAGACGGAGTAGGCCAGACCACGATTCTCCCGGATCTCCTGAAAGAGCCTCGAACTCATCCCCCCGCCCAGAATCGTATTCAATACATAAGAGACGAATCGGAGGGAGTGGTTGTAATGAAGCCCATGGGTGCCCAGGCAGAAATGGACCTGTTCCAACTCCCGTTTTGAGATATGGGTGGCGGAGATCGAAAAAGGCTTCACCCTCTCTCGGATCTGGTTCGATCTCGGAAGCTGGCCGAATGTCGCTTGCACGAGGTCCACCACCTGCCGATGATCGAGATTTCCAGCGGCACAGATGATGATCCGATCCGCTCGATAATGGGTCTTAAAAAATTGTTCGATCTGTTTCCGTTCGAAGGATTGGACCCGCTCGGTGGTGCCACAGATCGGAAAGCCGAGCGGATGATTACCCCAACATGTCCGATTGAAAAGATCGTGAATATAATCGTCTGGGGTGTCCTCTACCATCTTAATCTCCTGGAGGATGACCATGCGTTCCTTCTCCACATCCTTTTCATCCATCAAAGAGTGGAGAAAGATATCAGAGAGAAGGTCAATGGCCAGAGGGAGATTCTTGTCAATCACCTTTGCATAAAAGCAGGTGTATTCCCTGCCGGTGAATGCATTGAGGGTTCCACCCACAGAATCGATCTCTTTGGCAATATCGAAAGCGGTCCTCCGCTCGGTTCCTTTGAAGAGGAGGTGTTCGATGAAGTGGGAGATCCCGTTTTCATGGGGTTCCTCATCCCTGGATCCGATCGTGACCCAAATGCCAATAGAGACCGATTTGAGATAGGGAATTTTTTCAGTAATGACTCGAATCCCATTTCTCAGGACGGTCTTCTCATACTGAGGCCGACCCGTCAGAGGCATGGTTTCGAATAAAGAACTTCCCTTTTGATAAGACGGAGCTGGGTTAAGCGTCTTTCTTCTCATCTCTGATTTTTCGAATGCATGGTTTCCTTGAGGGCTGCCTTTCGGCTGAGGCGGATTCGACCTTGCGGATCAATATCGATCACCTTCACCGTCACCTCATCGCCCTCCTTCAGGATGTCCGTTACCTCTCTGACATGGTAATCGGCCAACTGAGAGATATGAACGAGACCATCGGTTCCGGGTAGGATTTCGACAATGGCACCAAACCCCATGATCCTCTTCACCTTTCCTGTATAAACAGCGCCCACTTCAACTTCGGCAGTAAGCCTTTTGATAATTTGGATGGCCTTTTCGATCGATTCATAATTTGGAGAGGCGAGCTTCACTGTGCCCGAATCATCCACATCGATTTTTACCCCTGTCTGATCGACAATCGAACGAATATTCTTTCCCCCGGGTCCGATGATGTCACGGATCTTATCCTGCTTGACCTGAAGTGTATAGATCCTCGGTGCGTGTCTCGAGAGATCACGTCGAGGTTCTGGCAGCGTCTCTCTCATCTTCTCAAGAATATAGAGCCTTCCCTCACGGGACTGCTCAAGCACACGACCTAACACCTCTTTGGAAACCCCTTTAATTTTGATGTCCATCTGAATAGCGGTGACCCCATCGGCAGTCCCTGCCATCTTAAAATCCATATCGCCAATATGATCCTCATCTCCAAGGATATCGGAAAGAATTGCCTCTTGGCCATCCTCCAGAATCAAACCCATGGCAATGCCTGCCACAGGAGCCTTTATAGGAACTCCTGCATCCATCAGAGAGAGGGTAGCTCCACAGACGGTGGCCATTGACGAGGAGCCATTGGACTCAAGGACTTCCGAGACAATTCGAATCGTGTAGGGAAATTTCTCATTGGATGGAAGTACCGGAAGAATAGCCCTTTCGGCTAAGGCGCCATGGCCGATCTCCCTTCGAGAAGGCGATCTCAGGGGAGAAACCTCTCCCGTACAGAAGGGGGGAAAGTTATAGTGTAGCATAAAAGACTTATAGGTCTCTCCCATCAATGAATTGATCTTCTGTTCGTCTTCAGAGGTGCCAAAGGTGACTACGGCCAGAACTTGAGTCTCGCCCCGGGTAAAGAGCGCAGAACCATGCGTCCGCGGAAGAATGCCTACTTCGCAGGAGATGGGCCGTATATCCTTATATCCCCTTCCATCGATTCTTTCTCTCTTTTCGAGAACCCATTTTCGATTCAGTCTCCGATCGGTCTCCTCGAAGATCTTCTTGACCATCTTCTGAGTAGGATCCGCTTCGGCTTCGAATGCCTGAAGAATTTGATTTAAAATCTCTTCCAGATGCTCCCGTCTCTTCGCCTTTTCAGGAATTCGATACGCCTCGGGCAATCGCTCCTGAGCCATTGCATTGACCTTTGCGATCAAGGCCTCATCCGGCTTTTCAATTTCAACTTCCCTCTTCTTGACGCCGCAGACCTCTCTCAACTGCTTCTGCATCTCGATGACAGGCCTCAGCGACCGATGTCCAAAGAGAATGGCTTCGAGGATGACCTCCTCCTTCACCTCTTTCGCACTTCCTTCGACCATGATGATGGCTTCCTCACTCCCTGCAACAAAGAGGTCGAGATCGCTCAAATCGAGTTCGTCGGGTGAGGGATTGAGGACATACTCCCCATCGATCCTTCCAACTTTAGCGCCGGCAATGGGAATATCGAAGGGGATATCGGACAGATAGAGTGCTGCGGAGGCTCCAATCATCCCTAAAACCGACGGGTCGTTATCTGGATCTGCAGAAAGGACCGTAGCAATGATCTGAGTCTCATTCTGAAATCCTTTTGGGAAAATGGGTCTCAAGGGACGATCGATGAATCGGGAGATGAGGATTTCACGGTCGGTTGGCCTTCCCTCTCGTTTAAAGAATCCCCCTGGAATTCTCCCTGCTGCATAGGTCATTTCCAGATAGTTCACCGTCAGGGGAAGGAAATCGATCCCCTCCCTCTTCTCATCGGAGGCCACTGCTGTGACCAGGACAACGGTCTCCCCATACCGAACCACCACAGAGCCGCTGGCCTGCTTGGCCATCTTTCCTGTCTCTATGGAGAAAGGTCTTCCCCCAAAGTCAATCTGCAATTTTTGTATCATAAACCGATTCACACTCCTTTGTCTGTTCGCTCTTTAACTCAGAGTCCTATTTCCTTAAACCTAACTGTTCGATGATGGTTCGGTAACGATCCATCTTCTTATCTTTCAGATAGTTGAGGAGCCTTCGCCTCTGCCCCACCAGCTTCAAAAGCCCCCTTCTCGAGTGGTGGTCTTTCTTGTGAGCCTTGAAATGTTCGGTGAGGTAACGGATTCGCTCACTAAGTAGGGCGATCTGGACCTCTGGAGATCCTGTGTCCTTCTCATGGGTTTTAAACTGATTGATGATCTCTCTTTTCTTTTCCTGAAGCAATGCCATGAAACTCCTCCTTTGCATCAAATATGAATGGATTCCTATTCTCCTTCGCTCAGCCCCGGTCGACCGGCACATAGGGTTGGCTACGAAAGACTCGTATAGGGCGAAGCGCAACCTTTTCGGGATCGGCTCCTTCGATTTCACCCCTTCGGATGGCCGACTTTAGGATGGCCACCAGATCCTTCTGAGGGGAAGACATCCTGAGCCACTGTTTCTCTTCAAAAGGGGGAAGGGTTTGGGGGTCGAGATCCCTCACGATCATCTCCTTTCCAAATTGGACCTTTCTGATAAGGCGTTCATCTCCGACCAGTTCTGGAAGATCGGATAATACCTCCCTTGGTGGGATAATGGTGGATCGGAGGGTTGAAAGCATCCTCAAGTTCGCCAATGGAATGGCCTGTTCGATTGTAAAAGGACCACTGCGGACCCGTCTTAAAGAGACGAGGTGGGCCCCGCATCCGATCTGCCTTCCAATATCTCTTGCGATGGCCCGGATATAGGTCCCTTTTGAGCAAGAGATCCTAAATCGGATTTGGGGAAGGTCGATCGTTTCAATCCGGAGATCGAAGATTTCAACTTCTCTCTCCTTCCTTTCGATCTCAATCCCCTTGCGTGCCATCCTGTAGAGAGGATTCCCCTTTACTTTAATGGCTGAAAAGAGGGGTGGGGTTTGACGGATTTTTCCAACGAAAGATTGAAAAATCGTATGGATCTCTTCTGGAGATGGGTTTACAAAAGGTTCTGAGCGGACGAGCTCACCGGTGTGATCATCTGTGGTTGTCTCTTCACCGATCTTCATGACCGCTTCGTAATCCTTCGGGTCCTCTTTGATGAAAGGGACCAGCTTGGTGGCCTCATTCATCACAATGGGAAGAACCCCTGTGGCAAAAGGATCGAGTGTTCCAATGTGGCCCGCCTTTCGAATCGAAAACCGGGATTTGATCTCTCTTACGACATCGAGGGAGGTGATCCCTTCCGGTTTATCAATTACGAGAAGTCCATCAATCTTCATTCGAATCTTCTTCCCTCTCCTTTTGAAGGGATTGTAGAACCTTTCCGATATGGATGGCATATTCAATCGAAGGATCGAAAGTAAAGATAATTTCGGGCGTATAGCGCAGATTGATCCGTCGGGCCAGCTCTCGACGGATAAACCCTTTGGCGCTCTCGAGACCTTCGATCGATTTCTCCCTCTCCGCAGCAGGTCCTGGTACACTGAAATAGATTCTCGCTAACCGACAATCTTCGGTCAACCTCACCCGGGTGATGGTGATCAGGCCAATCCGGGGGTCTTTGACTGATTTGACGAACATTTCAGAGACCTCTCTGCGGATCAGGTCAGCGACTTTTTCAGATCGTTTTCCTTCCATCTCTTATAATATTTGAACCACCAATATGGCAGGTTTCCATACTTCCTGGTTTTTGGTTCTATGTTTTGAAATTATATGGATAGAATCTCCATCTCGGTATGGATTAATTCGCCAAGATTCATCTTCTCGATGAAGTCAATCACCTTATCCAGACTCGAATTGATGTGCCGTCGGTCATTTCCTACCGTACAGATTCCGATCTGGGCTTTCTGCCAGAGGTCCTGATCTCCGACTTCTGCGATGGAAACATTGAACCGATGCCGAACCCGGTCAATCATCTTTCTGAGGACATGGCGCTTTCCCTTGAGTGAATGATTCTCCGGGATCCACAAATCGAGCAGACAGATTCCTACGACCATTCTCCAGCCCTCTCTCCAGAGCCCATCCTGAATTAAGATAATCGGGGTTGGACCCGCTCCATCTCATAGGATTCAATGATGTCTCCAGGTTTGATGTCGTTAAAATTTTCCATCCAGATACCGCATTCGAACCCCTGGGTGCATTCCTTCATATCGTCTTTAAATCGCCTGAGCGACGAAATTCGACCATCGAAGATGACCACGTTATCTCGAAGCAGCCTGGCATGGGACCCCCTGACCACTTTCCCATCGATGATCAAACTCCCTGCAATGGTACCCATCTTCCGGATATTGAAAAGCTGAAGCACTTGAGCTCTTCCTAATACGTGCTCTTTATAGGTCGGCTCTAAGAGCCCCTCCAGAGCCTTTTTAATATCAGAGATGGCATCGTAGATGACGGAATAGGTTCGGATGTCCACATTTTCCTGTTCAGCGAGAAGCTGGGCTTTAGGTCCGGGTCTGACGTTAAATCCGATAATGATCGCATTTGAAGCAGAGGCAAGATTCACATCGGACTCTGTGATTCCTCCTACCCCACCATGGATGATATTCACTTCGACTTCGCCTGTGGCGAGTTTCTTCAGGGCCTCCTTTACCGCCTCGATGGAACCCTGGACATCGGCTTTGATGATCACATTGAGTTCCTTGATTTCACCTTTCTTAATCTTTTCGTAGAGTTCTTCCAGGGAGACCTTGCTTAATTTTGAGAGCTCTTGAGCTCGGATCTTTTCTTGGCGATGGAGGCTAATCTGTTTGGCCAATCGCTCTTCCGTAACCACGATAAATTTTTCTCCGGCTTCTGGAACAGCAGTGAATCCAACGACTTCTACAGGAACAGAAGGCCCTGCCTCTTCGATCTTCTGACCTCGATCATTGAGCATGGCTCTCACCCTTCCATATTGCGAGCCGGCAATAAAGACATCTCCTGTTTTTAGGGTTCCTTCTTGGACCAGAACCGTTGCGACAGGACCTCTCCCTTTATCCAGTTTGGCTTCAATGACAATCCCTCTGGCAAGCTTATTGGGATTGGCCTTCAGCTCTAGAATTTCCGCCTGGACAAGAATCAGTTCAAGCAATTCCTTGATTCCGATCTTCTGTTTTGCCGATATTTCTGCCAAGATGGTATTACCTCCCCATTGTTCAGGAACCAGTCCGAGCTCGGAGAGTTCTTTTTTCACCTTCTCAGGATTCGCATTGGGTTTATCAATCTTATTGATGGCAACCAGGATTGGGACATTGGCCGCACGGGCATGATCAATCGCCTCTTTGGTCTGTGGCATGACACCATCATCTGCAGCAACCACCAAAACGACCACATCGGTCACTTTGGCACCTCTGGCCCTCATTGCTGTAAACGCTTCATGGCCTGGGGTGTCAATAAAAACAACATGCCCGTTTTCGAGCTGAACATCATAGGCACCGATATGCTGGGTGATCCCTCCTGCTTCTCCTTCCACGACATTCGTTTTACGAATGGCATCGAGAAGCATGGTTTTTCCATGATCGACATGTCCCATAATGGTAACCACGGGTGGTCTGGGTTGAAGGTCTTCTGGTTGATCGGGTTTACTCTCAAGGAGCTCTGAATGTTCGAGAGAGGTCCGCTCCACTTCATAACCGAACTCACTGGCCACGAGTGAGGCCACATCGGCATCGATGAGATGGTTGATAGTGGCCATGATGCCGATATCCATCAGTTTTTTGATCAGATCTCCACCCTTGACTCCCATCCTTTTGGCCAAATCCCCAACGGAAATGACCTCAGCAATCCGGATGATTCGTTTAATGGGTTTTGGGACGGTAATCTCCGTCTTTTTGGGAGATTTCAAAACCAGTTTCTTTTTAAATGGTTTAAGGGGTCGAAGAGGTAGCTCTCCCTCTTTATCAAGCTTCTTCTCATCCATCAGATCGTCCTCAAAGAGCATCCTCTCCTCGATCAGCTTTCGCCTCTTCACAACGCCCTTTTTCTTTCCAGGAGGCAGACCCTCTTTCTCGACCTCTGCAAGGATCTCTTTCTTTGGGATCTTTATCTCAGGTTTTTTGGGCAGGGTTGGTTTTGCTTCTTCCTCAGCCTTCGGTTCAACGCTCTTTCCAGGTTCTGGGCCAACCTCTTTGGCCTTGACCTTGGGTGGTAATGGTGTTGGTTTGGATGGAATAATCTCTGGTTGATCGGGTTTTACCTCGGGTGTGACCTTTGTCTCTTTCTTCTCCTTCTTCTCTTTTTTAGGTTCTTTGGCAGGTTTCTTCTCTTCGACCTCTTTGATCTCACCCCTTTTTATGACTTTCTTTACCTTTTTAGGGGCAATGGTTATCTCGGGTTGCGCTTCTGCTTTCTGAACGATTGGTTCTGGTTCCACGAAGACAGGAGGAGGCGGGGGCGGAGCAGGTGGCTCAATGCTTCTTGTCCTTCGACGGATGACCGTCGGTTTAACCCGTTTTTCAACGACTTCCTTCTCGGCATCCCTTCCAATAATCTTCTCATCGGTGGTAGAAGGCGGTTTGGGAGTTGTTTCGGTCTTCTTCTCTTTCACCTTCACTCCCATCTTTTTTAATTTTAAAATGAGGTTGTCATCCCCTGCCCCAACTTGGCCTGCGAGGTCGAGGACTTTCACTTTTGACATTCCCTTTCCTCCTTTACCCCTTCTATAAGCTTCTGTTTAAAAACAGAGATAAGCGGATCATCATCGAGTAGTACAATTCGGCGCTTCTGGATGGCCGCCTTTAAGCAGCTTTCCTCCGGACAGAGATAGAATCCCCTTCCATTTTGATTTTTTCCCTCTGTTCGTTTTGCTCTGCCCTCGGTTGTCCAAGTGAATCGAATCATCTCCTTTTTTTCTTTCCGTTTCCGGCATCCGATACAGAGTCGAATTGGGACATGGCCTTTAGGGATCATGATTTCTTGCTCTCGTAGAACTGCTTCGCTGAGCGGATCAATTTTTCGGCCCTTTTAATACCAATTCCCTGAAGCCCAGAAAGGCTCTCCGCATCTGAATTGGCAATATCCCGGATATTATGAAATCCATGGCTCTTTAAAGTTTCAGCCAGTTTCTCTCCCACCCCTTCCAAATTTTCGATCGGATCTAGCGGCGCAACCTCAGCAGGCGTTGAAGTTTCCGATTCAGCTTTTTTGATATCATTGTCTTGAAGCATCTGAGATGCCATCTCAACAATTTTTTTGGCCTTCTCTCGGTCACTCCCTAACACCCTTGCCAGTTCCTCTGGATCTGCTTCTGCCAGATCCCGAACTGAACGAAACCCCTCATTGTAAAGAAGGCGGCCTCCCACATCTCCCACATTGGGAAGCGCTTTAAATTTTTCCAAAACCTCCCCTGCAATCTTTTCCATTTTGGATTCGCTCTTGATATCGATCTTCCAACCTGTCAACTTGGAAGTCAGACGGACATTCTGCCCCTTCTTTCCAATGGCAAGGGAGAGCTGATCATCGGCTACTACCACTTCCATATGTCGGTTCTCCTCATCCATGTAGACCCTCGAGACCTTGGCCGGGGCAAGCGCATTGCAGACATATTTGGCCTGATCCTGAGACCATGGAATTATATCAATTCGCTCTCCACGGAGTTCTTGGACGACATTCTGAACCCTCGATCCCTTCATCCCCACGCATGCACCCACAGGATCGACATCACGGTTTGAGCTGTAGACGGATATTTTTGCCCGTTCGCCAGGTTCGCGTGCCGCACTAATAATCTTAATCACACCCTCCGAAATCTCTGGGACCTCTAATTCAAAAAGCTTGATGAGAAACCCCGGATGGGTTCGGGAGAGGAAGATCTGGGGTCCCTTTGAACTTTTCTGGATATCTAAGATATAAGCCCTAATCCTTTCTCCCTGCCTGTAAACCTCCCCCGGGATCTGCTCCTTAGCTAAAAGGACCGCTTCTGCTCTTCCAATGCTCACATGGAGATTGCCTTTCTCCATTCTTTGAACCGTACCGCTTACCAAATCTCCCTTCCGATCCTTAAACTCCTGATAGATATTATCTCGTTCTGCATCTCGAACCTTCTGAATGATCACCTGTTTCGCCGTTTGTGCTCCGATTCGTCCAAAATCGGTATTCCGTTTTACACCAAGACTATCTCCTATCTGCGCCTCACTATCCAGATCCCTGGCTTCTTCAAGGGAGATTTCGGTGGATGGGTCCATCACCTCTTCAACCACCTGTTTGAACTGAAATAATTCCACCTCTCCAATCTCTTCGTTATAGTGAACCTCAATCTCTCCTTGGTGTCCATATTTTTTTCGGGAGGCAGTCAGAACGGCTTGTTCCAAAGCCTCAATGATCACCTTCCGGTCGATCCCTTTGTCCTTCACCACCTGGTCAATGACGTAATTGAGGTTGCTCGGCATGGCTACTCTCTCCTCCTAAAACTCAAATACTAAATTGGCCTTTTCAATATTCTGGAAAAGGATACGAAGGCTTTTCCCATCCCAATCCATTTCGATCCCTTCGCTGTCAGCAGTCAACAGCCGTCCCTTAAACATCTTTTGATTTCCAATGGGAGCCATGGTTTTCACTTTGATCAGACGATTCTGAAATCTCTTAAAATCTCTTTCACTTTTCAGGGGCCGAGTCAATCCGGGAGAAGAGACTTCGAGGGTATAAGGATTCTCGATGGGATTTTCGATATCCAATATCCTGCTGACCTCGCGACTGATTCGTGTGCAATCGTCAAGCGTTATCCCTCCCTCTTTATCGATGTAAAGGCGAAGGACCCAACCTTTTGCTTCCCTCCGATAATCGAGATCGACCAGATCCACCCCCTCATCGAAAAGGATGGGATTAATGATCTCTTTTATCCGACTGGGGATTTCTCCTCTCATCTGGCCCTGCTTTTCATCTAAATAAGGTCATCTAAAAAAAAAGCGGGCAAATAGCCCGCTTTTTCAGCAGACCCATATCTATGACAATTATATACTACAATTTTATTTGAAATGCAAGAGATAATTTTATCTCGGGTGTGAAACCCCGTATATCTCCACCCTAAAGGAGGAGGCTTTTCTGCATCCCTGGATTTGAAATTGCCTTCATCCCCAGCCTGAAGACTGGGGCTTTCGTGATTATATGGGGTAAAAAAATAAGACGAAGGGTAGACCAAGTTTCATGTTGGTTTAAGCGCCTCAGCTTTGCCGGAATCAGATATCTATTTCGGTAAAGGAAGATGGACGTTCCAGGCTTGAGCTTCGAAGGCTTTCCACCTCTCGGTTCAATTTCTCAATCATCTTCTCATTCTGTCGGAGGGCTTTTTTGAGTTGAAAGCGCTGGTAGAGATCGCTAACGCCTCCGATCAGTACTCCCAAGAAGACCGAACAGAGAATGATCAAAAAGAGAGGAAGTTTAGGGATTGCCCAAAACCGTTCTTGAAAAGGATAAAGGCCGAAACGGAGTTCCACTTCATCTCTGTTTTGAAGAGAGAAAAGGATGATCAAGATGAAGATGATCATAAAGAATAATGTTTTTATCCATTTCATTCCTATTTTTCTCCTTTCCGCCTCTTCAGATGATGATCAAAGGCTGCCTGAAGCCTCTGAAAGGTATTGGCGAGGTATTCCGGTACCACTTTCGTCTCGCCTAAGATGGGCATGAAGTTGGTATCGCCTGCCCAACGGGGGACGATATGGAAATGGATATGCTCTTCACCCGCTCCCCCGACCTTTCCAATGTTGAGGCCGATATTGAAACCGTGTGGCCCAAGAGCTTCCTTTAAGACCACGACCGATACCTTCAATAGTTTAAAGAGCTCTTTCGATTCGAGATGATTCAATGACTCGAGATCGGTGCAATGCCGGTGGGGAACGATCATCAGATGACCGTTGTTGTAAGGATATCGGTTCATCATAATAAAGGCCAATCTCCCACGATACAGGACGAGATTCTCGCTATCTTTTTTTCGCTCCGATTTGATGCAGAAGATGCATTCTCCTTTTTTCTCTTTCAAAATGTAATCCATTCTCCATGGAGCCCAAAGAAATTTCATCTTTCATCTCCTGGTTGGGTCAAATTCCTTTTTCCCGTTTGTTTTTGAAAAAACGGAGGTAGGAGTAGAAGGGTTGGTCGCAAGGAATCGTATCCATAAAATGTTATGATGACAATTCCTGATTGAGGTAGAGATAATCCTTCCATGAAGAGGGAGGGTCGTCGATTCCCAGACTTTTGGTCATCAAAGGGATCCAGATAGGCGCCTTTGGTTTACGGATCAAGGTCATGCCTGCCTCCTCTGGAGTTCTCCCTCCCTTTTTGAGGTTACACGCTGTACAACAGCTCACGACATTGGTCCAGTCGGTTTGCCCCCCCTTCGAACGGGGAATCACGTGGTCATAAGTTAACTCCCGATGTTCAAATGGGGTTCCGCAATACTGACATACTCCCTTATCTCGGACATATAAATTTTGTCGAGAAAATTTGATGAGGAATGTTGGTCTTCTGATAAATCTTTTTAAACGAATAACCGCTGGAAGCCGAAAAGATACTTTGATCCCATTCACGGTTCGTTCGTACTCTTCGAGTACTTCGACTTTCCCAAGCATGACCATGATGATGGCCTTTTTCCAAGTCACTACCCTTAAAGGTTCAAAGGTTGAGTTAAGAAGTAAAGTCCATTCCATCACTAATAAGATTCGACTGTTATTTTTAATGAATTTTAGGGTTAAATAACGATTTTCCTTCCGGTTGTCAAGCACTTTTTCAGGAGATTTCTGAAAATGCTAGGAAATCTCTGATTGATCCGATCAATATCCGATTGCACAAATTAGAGATGAATGAATGACCTGAATAAAGAGGTCATAAAAAATGCAACCCCGCAAACAATCTTCGTCACTTTTTAGACAAATATTTAAAATAAACTCTTGTTGGACATGATATTTATCCTGTAATATCAATAAGTTATCTTATTTGTTTCTTTTTGGCAAAAATATTGCACAATATTTAAATTGTTTTTGGCCTATGATCCTATTTTTAAAATTTTATCCCTTTTCCTCTTCATACTTTTTAAATCAACCCCTGTTCCTTTTTCGCTCAGGGTTTATGATTATTCAATTTGAAGGTAAGGTAAGATGCTAAGAACCATAAGGGAAGAGACTAAAGCGAATCTTTTTCTATTAAAGATATACCTTCTCATGGGCAAGTTGCTCTTCGCTAAGATCTTCTGGGTCTGGTTAATAAGAACCTTCAGATCAAAGGTTACTACCAGATCTCCCGTGCCTTAACTTCTTCTTTCAGTTTCCTGTGGCAGAAAGGACAGGGTTTGCCTTCTCGCATAAGGATCTCTTTCATCATTTCGACCAGTTCCTCATCATCTAAAATCTGCTTAACAATATTAGGATGAGGCTTCCTGTCGAATTTCCTATAGGGAAAACTGCTTTTTCCACTCATCTCACGACCCCATTAAAATTATTTATCATCTCACTTTCTTTCTACTTTAAAAGATCAAAAACTCGGAAACGGAGGTTCATTCTTGAGAGAAAGTCCATGGAAGTTAGCCTTCTTATAAAGTGAAATTTTATAGTAAAATTAGCAAGTATTGTGCCAAAATGACTTTTGATTTGATTTTTTCTTTTTTAAATGTTATATTTTAGTTGAAGCTGGCGCATCAAAGCCTATCACCACCTTGTTTCACCCCCAATTTGATGCGCTGGCGGGGATCAGTTAAAGCCCTCCTCTAACTGATCCCTTTTTTTAATAATATTCATTAGTTCCATTAAATTCCCACATTTTTTGTTCAAACCCTGTGGATAACTAAATTTTTTCGAATCTAAAATGGCATATCTTCCCATTTTCTAAATTCATTGCCTAATCTTTAATCAATATAAAGTTCAATTTCATCAAGATGTTATAAAATTTTTAGGCTTACCATCCATGCTATCCCTTTTGCTATTTGACAGAGGATGGTTAAGCCGAATGGTTGTTTTGCATCGTATTGAAATATTGACGGATACTACCCAAGACGATATGGGGGATGTCCTCCTTCTTTTTCACCGTGAAGATATTAATATTTTTCTTCTTCTCGACTGCCTTCTCAAATCTTGAGGCATAGGGATTCTCTCCGATATGGACTGCCGTGATCCGGTTCTGGATTTTTCCAAAGAACCCGATGAGAGTCTCCAGGTTGGTAATTTTCATGTCGGTGATGATAAAGAGGTCTACTTTTTTCTCCTTTTTGATCAGAGGCATCATATCTTCGAGATCGAGTGCGGTTCCGCCACCAAAATATCTACAGAGAGTACGGTAGATCTCATTCTTGTTCTCTGTATAATCGAGTATTTCACGGCCACCCATCGGAGCATCGCTGAAATTATAGACCGCTACTTTTGAATCGTTCTTCAGATAGGCATTTGTTGCACAGGCGGCTCCCAAAACCGCATAGGAGAGGCTTTTTCTCGGATTGATCATGCTTCCTGAAGAGTCAATGATGATCAGACAGTCCGGTGCCTCTTCGACTTTTCCCCTGCCCTTCCCTTCTCTTTTTTTCCAGACTTGGGTAATGCCTGGCATGATTTTCCCAAAACTGGTCCAGACATCGATATCTTGAAATGGTGAGCCGACCTCCCAGGGTGAATGGGAATGGGGATGTAGTGTTCCAGCCTCCTCCATTGGGATTTTCTTTAAGGGAATAGAATAGTGTTCGGCTAATTTCATATAAAAAAGGATATCGGCATCAATGGGAGCTCCCCTTCCTCTTCCCATCCCTGCCTCAATTCCGTAACCCATTTCTTTCAGTTCTGAGGAGAAGTCTTCCACCACCTCCCTGAATTCCGAAAGCCCCATGGTCTTCTGTGCATATTCTCTCAATCCTTCGTCAATCTCTTCATATGAGTAATGATTCAGGTTATGCTCTCCTTGAGGATTCGAATCCCCTTTCCCTCCTCCTCTGGATTCCTTTTCTTTCTCTTCCAGAATGAGAAGGGGTTTAAGCGAACGGGCAAACTTTCGAATGCTCTCCGTCCATCTGGAACGGTCGAGATAGGGTATCCTGGCAAGCCTTCGAACGACCTCTTCATTCTGTCTGCTCTCGAATTGGGAAGGGGTCAGTCCCATATCGATTCCCCAAATTCGCTGGTAGAGGGAAGCGATCACTTTCTCGACATTTCCTTTCTTCAAATTTCGGTGAAGCTCTGGAATCTCGGTTTCTCTCATCTTAACGCAGTGGGTGTCGGCAATGACATCGATAAAGTAGTTTGCCGCCCGCTTGGCCGATTCTTTGTCTCCCAACACCTTTTTGGCTTCGGCGTAAAGCATCAGATGCGTTTGAAAGTCCCAAGGGCAGAAGGTATAGTGAGTGATTCCATGGTCGAGAAGCGCCTCAATCAGATTCTCTTCGGACATCTTATCCTTCATGGAAGCGATGAAGGCGGGATTGATGGTCATTTGTTTCTCTTTCATCTCCAAACCGACCCTCTGGTTTGAGTCTTCCTGGTCGCTCTTCTCATCAAAAGAATCGATGACCCTTCCAACCTTTGGAATTGGAATCTCAGGATAAAGATGTTTCTTCTTCAGCCTGGGCCACATCTCTTCAATAAGGGTCTGTAGTCTTTTCTCTTCCATAGATCGCTAATAATAGAGGTTAGGATAGCGTGCCTTTCCTGGGTAGACGAGCTTGTCCCTTTCATAAACCTTTCCTTCAACGATATTTCCAAGCCCCCTCACCCTTCCTCCCACATAGATCTCTCCTCCCATCATCCACTCGCCCGTATGGAGGCCGATGTTCTTCTTTACCAAGATTCTTCCTGACCGCATCCCTGCTCCTGTCCAATTTTTGGCGTTTCCTTCTACCTCCAGCTCACCGCCTTCAAGACCAATGCCAGTAAAATCGCCGGTATCTCCTTCGACCTTCAGACGCTTCCCTTTCGGAAGTCGAAAGCCGATGAGATTGATCTCCGTCTTCAACTCCGAAAGTTTCAGAACGAGCTCCTCTTCTTTGGCATAATTGCAGAGGGCGGAAATATAAATTCCTGCTGGTCCTGGGATGAGGTAGGGAATCCGATGTGTGTTTTCCAATGCAAAACAGAAATCTTCGATGTCTTCTGCCGAGTAATCGATCTCTCTGATATATTTCTCAGCCACTTCGTAGGCTTTGATGATGGTGTTATATTGAACCATCCAGACGAGTTCTTTGGCCTCCTCTTCTAAAAGCTTTTCATATCCTAAGCGGATCTGATCCATCACCTGCTCGGTGGACTGGACAATTCGGTCAAGGGGAATCTCCGTCTTGGTTACTTGGAAGGTTTTAAATTCTTCAAAAGGATTATAGAGCAATCCAAATCCTTGACGTGGCGGGCTGGAAGTTTTCTTTTTGGGAGAAACGTTCTGCATCAACGAATTCTTCTGTGACGGATGTCTTTTTTAATTTCGATGTAGATCGGATGATCTCCGTCCAATGGTTCCAAGGATTCACCCTGATAGATCCTCGAACCCAGGCCGAGTGCGTCCTTGAGATGATCGCTCTGTTCCCGGTATCGCTGGGACACCGTCTTCACTGCCTCTTTGGCAAGGAAGATTTGAAACGGGTCGTCCCGTTTCGCCCTTTCCTTTTGGGTGAGCACCTCGTCCTTCCATTGAATCCGATGAGAAAGGGTGAAGGGCATAACGGCCTTCACATGCTCGATGTCGATTTCTGAGTCTCCAAAGAACCAAGCCAATCCCTTTGCGAACTGTTTGATCGAAGTCGGAAGACGATTGGAGGCACAATTCTTAATTTGGTGGCAAAGATAACCGGTGTAATGGCATCCCTCTTCGCAGTTTTCGACAATCCTTTTCTGACCATAACGGTCACAAAAGGAGAGTTCCGCCAGGAACATCCTGACAAAGGCGCTCGCATCGAGATCCATCTCAATCTCATCCATCTCCATTCGAATCTGGTCTCGATCCTCCCTGCGAAGGGGTTTGACGCCTAATGTCTTATCGATGTATTCACCAAACGCATTACAGACCTCCTCCAGCTTTGGGATCTTCTTCTCATAGGCGATCTTCGACTTGAGAATTCGGTAGAGATCCTTCTCAAATTTACGATGACGGAGTATCTTATCCTTGCCCTGAGCTTTACCGATGAGAAAGGAGAGGTTGGCTCCTGGGTACCTCGATTCCACAATGACATCGAATCGGTCGACCAGTGGAGCGATGATGGTATTTGTCCCTCCGTCCTGGTAATTGGCAGTGGCGAAAAGGCAATATTCGTCATTGATAATCATTTCGTTGAGGTATTCCCAATTTCCCCGATCCACTCCATCAAGAATCATGCTCTGCTTCGTTTCTGGAAGACGGTTGATCTCATCAACGATCTTAACAGGCAACTGGGAGAAGTTGGTCCATACGACATCCTCCTCTCCGCGGTTCAGTTTTCCGAGGTCGGGTCGTCCGATGATCTTTTCCTCTGTCTGTTCGGGATGCCCGGATACCTCGCTTCCCCAGATGACTCCCAATGGAAATTGGTAGATGAGAGAACAGACAAATTCAGCCGAGGTTGTCTTTCCAAGCCCTGGTTCTCCAATAATCAGTTCTTTCCCTTTTATGAGACCTGTTAAGAGACTCATCAGAATGGCTGAATTGTAAGGCTCTCCTTTGATTTCGATATCCGGTCGATTGAAATAGAGATGATCACTGATGAATTGATAGATGTCCATTACCTGTTTTTGATATCCGTTCTTTTCCACAATGTTTACCTTTCCCTCTTTTAATTCTTCATTCCACAGCTTCTGCTGCTTTCCTCATGCTCAATTCAGCTTCTATTGTGGTTTATTTCTTCAAATAATCATAACACGCTCAACGATTCAAAGACAAGACAGGAAGAAAGGAGATTTAAAAGGTTCAAGAATCTTCCCATCCTATTTTATTAAAGGTTCGTTTCTGAATCGCTCCGATATCCTTCGGAAGCGAGCGCCATTCGAGCCGCCTTGGCGAGTTGGCGGTTATAGCGTTGATCCCTTACATAGATGCGGCAAATCGCAACCTTCGCCGGAATGTACTGGAACAACCCTCGGAGAGGCTCCCTCGAAATTCTTTCTGTCCTCGGGTCGTAGATCAGAAGGGTTGCCCCTTCGGTCCCTTGCCAGGGATTGAGTGGCCTTGGATCGTGGTGGGCCATGTCTACATGAAACTCGATCTCTTTTAACGATCGGGGTAAAAAATCTTTCATTCTCTTTTTTACCTCTTCAGGAGTTAAAAAAATTGGTCTTCCAATCTCCATCTCCCGGAGGGTCAGTTTTTCCTCAAAGACACTGCTCCATTTCAACTTTCTGGAAAGGATCTCTTCCCATTTTTCTCCCAATCGCCTCTCTTTGGATGAGGCCGATCGCTTCCATCCCATCACCCTCTCCATCAGAGACCAGTCGGTGAAATGAAGGTATTGTTCGAGCTCTTGGAGCGGATGGCGGGGGCAGAGGATCTCCATCGTTTCCTTAAAGATCTCCTGGAGTTGAAGGTCAATCGAACGGGTCGTACGATGGTAGTAGACATTCGAATAGAGATAGAGCCTCGCATTGAGGAACATGGCCAATGCGTCCATCCCCCTTTTATCCAAAGCCAGCCCTTCTTTTCGAAAAAAGGTGTAGTAAAGGAGACGCTTCCAATCAATGGGGCCGATAGAGACACCGGTCATATAGGCGTCCCGTAGGACATAATCAATATTGTCAAAGGTGAAGATTCCCCGGAACAGCTCCCTGAGAAAGACCAGCCACTTCGGATATTTCTGCCTCTCCTTTTTGAGGGGCCTTTTGATGAGGAAGGCTACCTGTTCGGGATCGAGCGTTTCGGACCGGGCAAAAAGACCTTTGGGGCTTCTGCGGAGCCCTTTTAAGAGGGAAGCGATCTTTTCCCGTACGAGGTATTGGCCGATCTCCTCATGATTGGTCTGAAAACGGACGAGATATTGTTCATCGAAGAAATGGCAGAAGGGGCCATGGCCAACATCGTGAAGAAGGCCGGCCATTCGCAAAAGCTCCTCGATATAATAGAGGGAGGGAAGTTCTGAGCGGAAGAGATGGAATAGGGACGGGTAGAGTTGCTCTGAAAAGACGCCTGCCACATACATCGTTCCCAGAGAGTGCTGGAAGCGGGTATGTTCGGCTGAAGGGAAGACCCAACGTGCGCTCTGAAGTTGAAAGATTCGGCGGAGCCGTTGAACATAAGGGGAGTCAATCACATCCCTTTCGGTCTTTTCCCCTTCGATACGGTCGGTCATCACAATATAGTGATAGATGGGATCGGCAATCAATCCTGTACTCTGACGTTCCGCTAACCCTTCCATCGCTCTGATTCCGATCTCTAAACGTCTTCTTTGGCAACGCCCTTTTTCTTCTCTTTGGGATTGATGAATTTCACTTTTCCCAGAGCTATCTCTCGCAACGCATTCACAATGGGCCGATTGTCCGTTTCAACCAGAGGAGAAGCCCCTTTCATCAACATCTTTGCCCTTCTTGCTGCCAACATGACTAGTTCAAATCGGCTTTCGACCTTTTGCAAACAGTCCTCAACGGTTACCCTTGCCATAAACTACTCCT
>CAKZKY010000372.1 GCA_937124575.1 uncultured Pseudomonadota bacterium
GCACAGAAACCGCGGCCCCGACCTGTGAGGATCAGAACCCGGATGCGATCGTCTTCTTCAGTCGTTTTGAGGACATGAATCAACTCGTCCTTCATCGTTTCACTCAAGGCATTTAAAACGTTGGGTCTGTTTAGATAAAGCCAGGCGATTCCATCTTCTCTGATCAATTCGATATCCCGATAGTTCATGTTTTTCTCCTCTGTTCTGATCCCAGCAAGATTTCGGCAATCGTATCCTTCTCTTCTTCTTCGGTGCCAAGTTCCGCTCCAATGGCCCAGGCATCCCTATAATAATGCTCGATCGCCTGCTCTACCATGTATCCATACCCTCCAAAGATCTGGAGGGCTTCATCAACCACTCTTGCCAACCTTCTGCCTGTCTCTAACTTGGCGATGGAGAGAGAGACAGAGTCCATCTTTTTCTGGTCATACTCGGTCGCACATTTGTATGTGAGCCAGCGTGCCACTTCAATATCCACTGCCATATCCGCGAGTTTATGCCGAATCGCCTGAAATTGAGAAAGTTTCCTTCCAAATTGTTCCCTCTGTTTGGCGTGTGCCATGGCTCGGTCAAGGGCACCTTGGGCCGTCCCCAAAGCCTGGGCCGAACTTTTGAGTGCCATCGCCCACTGGCTGTGTTGAAGATGTGCCATTCCATCTCCTCCATTTCCAATTCGGTTTTTAAGGTCAACTCGAACTTCATTGAAGTCGAGGTCTCCAAATGGGATCATCCGTAGGCCCATCTTTTCGACCGGAGATAGAGTGATCCCCTGCTGTTGTCGTTCTACGACCAATGTGATCCAACCTTCGCCTTCCTCTTTGGAGAGGGTGACGAACCAATCGGCAAAGGTAATGTTCAGTACATACCTCTTTTTCCCTTGGAGAAGATATGAATCTCCCCTTCTCACTGAAATGGTCTTGAGGGTGGAAAGATTTGACCCATCTTCTGATTCGGCAAAGGCGATGCTCATTCGTTTGGCCCCTTTTGCTAAAGGGATAAGAAATCGTTCCTTCAGATCTTTTGAACCGAACTTCAGAAGAATTTCTGAGCCGAGATCCACCATACTCAAGGCGCTACCGATTCCAGAATCTACCCTGCAGAAGGCTTCGATTGTCAGAACGTTCTCAAAAAATCCCAGTCCCTGTCCCCCTAACTCTTCGGGATAATGAATGCCGATGAATCCCAGTTGGGCGGCCTTCCTCCAGAGAGTTTCTGGAGGAGCTCCCTTCTCATCCAGCTCGAGGGCCAGATCCGGATCAAACTCACCCTGAGCAAATTCTCTGGCTGCTCTCTGAATATCCTTCTGTTCATCCGTCAATTCAAAATCCATCTTTTTTTCCTCATCGCTAAATGTAAAATATTTGCATCCTCAATCCGTATGTCGAAATAAATATGTTTAGAGTTTGAACCATTTCAGATTCATGCTTCGAATTTATGACTAAAGTCCCAATCCTGCGGCAATCACCAGATGTTGAATCTCAGAGGTCCCCTCAGGGATTTTAGCGAGCCTTCCGTCGCGAAGAAAACGTTGGACCGGATTATCCGCCATCAACCCTGCCTGTTTCTGTATGGTCATTGCCTTCTGGACGATGGACTGAACCGATTCAGCACAGAAGAGTTTTATAACAGAAGCATCCTTCATTGTGGCAAGCCCTTGATCGAAGAGCCACGCACCCCGATAGGTCATATATCGCATGGCTTCGAGTGACATTGCCATTTCTGCCAAGATGAATCGAATCGCCTGTGACCGAGAGAGAGGTTGTCCATTTCTTTGGTGTTTTTTTACATAATTGAAGATGGCATCGAATGCAGCTTGCCCCACTCCTGTACTTCTGGCTCCATAGGTGATCCTTCCAGACTTGAGGGTTCCTTCCAGTTGAGATAATCCTCCGCCCTCTTTTTCTCCAAGCATCCTCTCTTTAGGGATCTCACAGTCATCGAAAGCGAGTTCAGCCGTATCCGATGAATGGTTTCCAAGTTTTCTCAATTTTTTTGTGACTGAGAAACCGGGATCGCCTCGCTCAACGACAAAGAGGTTGATTCCGATCCCGCGTTTGGAGGGATCGGTGTAGGCGGCTACTGTTACAAAATCGCAGATCGTTCCATTGGTGATAAAGGTCTTTGACCCATTGATCCGATATTGCTCCCCTTGTTTTTGAGCCGTCGTTCGTATTCCAGAAGCATCAGAGCCGGCATCGGGTTCGGTCAGGGCAAAGGCACCAATCTTCTCGCCCCGTACGGCAGGAGAGAGATATTTTAGTTTCAGTTCTTCAGACCCATAATGAAGGATGGGATCTGTGGCCAATCCTCCATGAACCATGACGCCTGCAGCAATGCCCACACAGATCCGATTCATCTCCTCTACAGTGATACATTCAGAAATCTTGTCCAGACCTGGGCCGCCATATTTCTTTGGACATCGAAGGCAGAGAAGGTGTTCTTTCCCCAGGATGGGAAAGAGTTGAACAGGGAAGGTTTCTTTCCGCTCATATTCCTCAACGAGGGGGCTAACCTCTCTCTCATAAATTTCTCGAACCCTCTTTTGAAAAGCTTTCTGTTCGTCACTCAGTTCATAAAACATCTGGGTTCTTTCCTCCTTGAAAATTCACTTTTCTTTCTTGCTTCCATCGGGATTGTATTCATACCAACCCCGGCCGGTCTTTCGTCCGAGTTCGCCTGCCTTCACCTTTCGCCTTAAAAGTTGAGGAGGATAATATCTCATGTCCTTACTCTCTTCATAGATAGCCAGAAGCGCACCGTAAGAGACATCCAAACCCACTAAATCTCCGGTCTCGAAAGGTCCCATCCTCCTGCCAAAAGCGAGACGGACTCCTTTATCAATGTCTTCTACCGTTCCAATGCCTTGTTCCAAAAGATGAATCGCCTCGATGTAGCCCACAAGATTGATCCGGTTGAGAAGGAATCCAGGCACATCGCTCTCCACCCGAATGGGCTCCTTACCGATACTCTTGACAAAATTGACCCCTACCCGAATTGTCTCTTCAGAAGTCCTCACACCTCTCACCACCTCTACGACTTCCATCATGGGCACAGGATTGAAAAAGTGGAGCCCGAGAATTTTTTCTGGCCTTCTACTAACGGCGGCGATCTCAGTAATTGGAATCGCAGAGGTATTGGTGGCGAGGATTGTCTCCGGGGGACAAATCTGATCCAACTTCTTAAAGACCTCCTGTTTAAGCTCCAACTTTTCAAAGACAGCCTCTATGACCAGATCCGCTTCAGAGGCCCTATCCCAACCCGTACCGATCTGTATTCGGTCCATGACGGATTGTAGGTTTCCTTTTATCTTACCCTTTTCAATCAATTTGGAGGTGGACCAGGCAATGTTCTTCAGGGCTCGATTCAGGATCTCCTGCTCGATATCGGTCAAGAAGGTCTCAATACCTGACTGAGCGCAGACCTGAGCAATACCGCTTCCCATCAACCCAGCCCCCACAACGAATACTTTGGATATGGTCATTGGATCCTCCCTCAGAATCGTCTATACATAACATAACCCCACTGACCTCCCCTTAAGATAAGGGGAGGAATATACCCCCTCTTGGATTAAGAGGGGATAGGGAGGGTTATCATAAGATCAAAACGGATACTTCCCTATTTTAATGGTGTAGTCGGCGATCTCCCGCCTCAATGCAATTGTATTCACAGGGGTAAAACGGCTCAATTTCTTCAGTGCAGAAAGCTGTGTCCTGAGCATATCGCCTTCAGCCACTCCAGCCAATGCTCTTTTTGCGTATGTTTCCAGCCGATCGAACGCATCATTGATAAAGACCTTGACCATGGCCTTCTGAATCTGTCCTCTCTCATCCATAGGTTTCCCCA
>CAKZKY010000373.1 GCA_937124575.1 uncultured Pseudomonadota bacterium
CTCTAATTCGATTGACAATTTCTGATCATTCTTTTTAATATTGGGGCATGCCTGCCTTAATTCTTTTTCTAATTCTTCTTGTCTCCACTCCATGCTTTGGCCAGACGGTAAATGACTCTACCGATCAAATTTGGGAGGTGGGTGATCGGCGATGGACGATCGAAGAGGAACAGAGGTTTTCGAAATGGGTGGAGGAGACGATCACTGAGGACTTCTTTATCTCTCACATGATTCCAACCGATTGTGCGGATGCGGTCTATGCGATCCGATGGATATATGCCCGCATCCACCAACTTCCTGCGGCTGCCACCACAAAAGATGGAAGGCTGATCGGCCACTGGTCCACAGACTGGAGACATCTTCCAACCCATCCAGAGTGGCATCAGGATAAAAGATTCCGCGCCGCCCTGTTCTATCTCTTTCCAAGGACTTGGACAGGAACCCTACCCTCTGATACATATCCTGTTAGAATCTCTCCAGATTCAGTGACCCCAGGAACCCTTTTCTTAGAGACCGAATCCCATACCGGCATCATCAGCCGTGTCCTTACAGACGGAAGCCATCCCCACCCCCTTCAGACATGGGAATCGGCACTTCCAGTAAAGGTGCAAAAGCTTGCCATGAAATATTTCTTCATATCGAGACCGGAACTTAAAGTAGGTTCAGGCCTTGTGAGATTTCGCTGGCCTGTCTTTGAAAACGGAATTTGGAAATATCTTCCTGTGAAGGAACATCCCTTCTACTCGGAAGAACAATATACCTCTTCTTTCCGTCAGGGACATATGGGGTTTGTTGAGGCTGTGGCCAAGCGGCTTGATCCAATCCATTATCCTCCTGAGGAAAAGCTGGTCAAGCTATTGGAAACGCTTAACCATTTTCTTAAGGAAAGGGTTCCCATAGTTCTAAAAGGTTACCAGCAGTGCCAGAATGGGAACTGTCCAGCAGGGTCTGAAGGATGGGAGCTTCACAATACTACTGGCCGTGATGGAATGATCATCTCTCTAATCGACTATCTCTCTCAACTGATTGAATCAAATGGCCTCGATCAGGAGAAGATTAAAAAGAAGATGGAATCCATCTCCATTCACATCTCCGAGAATCGTTCGATATCACTCGATCATGTCTATCAGAACCATCTCTGGTTTTCTCCCCACCCTGGAGATTCGATTGAAGCCCGTTGGGGCCTAATGAAATGCGAGATGCTCAAGACACAGATTCGTACCACCCATAAATCCATTGCCTTTATTGAAAAAACTTATCGAAAAAAAGACCCCCAGTATGCGAATTTCTCGATTCGACAGCAACAACATATTCTTACAAAATTTGTTGAAGAATGGAACCGGTCTGAATGCAGAGAACCTCTTCCCATCTTAGCGAAAAAAGAATTTCCCATCCCTCGTCCCAAAACCTCTCTCGAGCCTCGCTTAGAACCGAAAAGGTGCGAGAAAATCCGCAAAGAGATTCGTGCCACACACGACTCCATTCTTTTTATTGAGAAGACTTATGGAAAGAAAGACCCGGAATATGCCTTCTTTTCGATTCAACAGCAACGACATTTATTGAAAGGGCTTCATGAAGAATGGAATCATTTGGAATGCAAAGGTCCCGTCCCTTCTCCAGAGTAAACCTCTTTAAAAAATCTATGACTTTCCAAAGGTGTAGCTCACACGGGACTTTAAACACCATACTCGTTATGAGACGAGTCTTATTTCCTCTCCAATAATACAGAGAACGTTAGAGTTTTCTAACGAGGCAAAAATGAGAAGTTGAATTGGTTGATACTTTTAGATAGAATGTAGCAAACCCCGTTAGAAAGTCTATGATTTTCCAACAGTATCGCTCAAACAGGGCCTTCTAACGTGGTAAAAAAGAGAAAGGAGTAAGAACCATGCAACCTTTAAAAGGATTCACTCCCTATAAGAAAGAGGATGCCGAAAAATATAGTCGACTACGATGGTGGGCTGGATTGACGCTTGGTGATCTCGTGGATAAGGCGGCAGATATCTACCCCAATAAAGAAGCTTTTGTGGATGACAGAAGTCGATTCACCTTTTCCCATATGAGGGAGTCGGTCAATCGGCTGGCTATCAGCCTGATGGGCCTCGGGATTAAATCGTTGGATCGGGTATTGGTCCAGTTGCCGAATTGGAACGAGTTTGTCATTGCCTACTTCGCTCTTCAGAAGATTGGAGCCATTCCAGTTTTATTAATCGAAAGGTATCGAGCTTACGAAATCAGCCATCTTTTTCGTCTCACGGGGGCCATTGCCTGGATCGTTGCAGAGAAACATAAAAAGACCGACTTCATACCGATCATCAAAGATGTTCTGAAGAATAACCCCAGGGTGAGGCACGTTGTCCTGGCCAGAGGAGGAAAACAGAGGGGGCTGCTCAATCTTGAAAAGATGATCGAACAGGCGAAACTCAATGAAAAAAACCTTGCCCGGTTAGCCATAAGGAGACCTGACCCCATGCAAGTGGCCCATATGGGTCCTACGGGTGGAACAACCGGTTTACCCAAGGTTGTCCCGCGCACGCACAACAGCTTGATCTGCGGCATCGAATATGCAGCCAAGGCCTGGGAGATGGATGTGCACGATACCTGCTTGCTGGCTGGTCCTATTGGACATGATCTCACCTTCACAAAGGGTCTCTGTGGAACCCTCTTCGCACTTGGGAAAACCGTCTTCTCCGACTCTACCGATTCAAACGAGATCTGTCGAATGATTCAGCAGGAGAGAGTAACGGCCATCGTATGGGTACCGACCTTAGCCAAGAGGTTAATCGATTTCGAAGGGCTCAAGGATTATGATTTGAGTTCATTGAAAAAGATGCATTGCGGAGGTGGTCTGAGCCAACCCGATTTGATAAAAGGGGTATGGGAGAAACTCGGTTGTACCTTCTATAATGGTTATGGTGGCACCGAAGGTCAGACAGCCCTTACCCGTTCAGATGATCCTCCTGAGATC
>CAKZKY010000374.1 GCA_937124575.1 uncultured Pseudomonadota bacterium
AAGATTGCCAAAGGAGATGTCCTCTCTGTGGCAAAAGTAGCTGGAATCATGGCTGCAAAAAGGACTGCCGAAATCATTCCCATGTGCCATCCCCTCAATCTCTCACACGTGGAGGTTAATTTCTATCCTTTTGAAAAAGAGAGCCGCATCGATATCGAGGCCAAAGTCAAAATCAAAGCCCGAACCGGCGTGGAAATGGAAGGGTTGGTGGCTGTAGCAACAGCAGGCCTAACAATTTATGATATGTGTAAGGCGATCGATCGGGGGATGGTATTGACCGATATTCATCTGGTAAAAAAGACCGGAGGGAAGAGCGGAACTTATACGGTTCAGAATACAAAATAATAGGATTTACGATGGACGATGGACGACTATTTACTCGTCTCTCGTCCTTCGTCTATCGCCCCTCATCCTTCATACGTTAAACCGGATGCAATCGAACTCAAGGAGAAATAGATGTCGAAAACCCAACGAGGTAAAGTTTTGGCAGTCAATATAAGCGATGCGAAGGGCACAAAGAAGACAAATGTCGGATCATGCACTCTTCTAAAAGATTTTGGCTTGAAGGGAGATGCCCACGGTGGGTCCTGGCATAGACAGGTCAGCCTTTTAGCGAATGAATCCATCGAAAAGATGAAGGCAAAAGGATTACAGGTTAGCTTTGGTGATTTTGCAGAGAACATCACCACAGAAGGCATCGATCTCGTTAACCTCCCAATCGGAAGCGAGATCCGCATAGGAAACTCCATCGTCCTTCGTGTGACCCAGATCGGCAAGGAGTGCCATGAACGCTGTGCCATCTACTATCAGGCAGGAGACTGCGTGATGCCCAAAGAAGGCATCTTTGCCGAAGTGGTTAAGGAAGGAGAAGTGAAAGTAGGAGATGAAATAACAATTGAAAAATCCGAAGCACGAAATCCTAAATTCGAAACAATATCAAAATCCTAAATTCAAATGTTTCAAACTTATTTTGAATTTTGATCATTCGAAATTCGGATTTATTTCGGAATTCGATATTCGAATTTCTTATTTAAGGGGCTGGGTATGTTCAAAGTAGCTATCCTGACCATTAGCGATCGAGGTTCCAAAGGGGAACGAGAAGATTCGAGCGGTCCGACCATCCAGGAGATGGT
>CAKZKY010000375.1 GCA_937124575.1 uncultured Pseudomonadota bacterium
CCCTTTCTCAGGTCCCACTTCCCTCATTCGATCCGCCTCTGACATGGCCATAATTTTCCAACCACCTATCAAATCGGAGAGCTCGAGAGGACCAATGGGAAGGCCATAGCCTAATTTCAATGCCTGATCGATCTCTCCAGGAGAAGCAACGCGCTCCCATACCATTTGAACAGCTTCCAAAATCATTGGAGTATAGGCTCTATTGGCTAAAAAGCCGAAACTGAAATCTTTGCATACCATCGGCTCTTTCCCGAGTTTTTTTGACAAACTCACTGTAACCTCTGCCGTTTCATCGGAGGTCAGTGCTCCACGGACAACCTCTATTAATTTCACAACGCTTACAGGGTTAAAGAAATGCATTCCAACCACTCTATCCGCTCTTTTCGTGACACTTGCTATTTCAGTGATATTTAAATTGGATGTATTTGAGGCCAGGATGGTGTTGGGAGGCGCTATCTCATCCATTTGCTTGAAGAGGTTCTTTTTTAGGTCTAAACTTTCGAACACAGCTTCCACAACAAAATCGGTATATTCCACTGCAGCAAGAAGGTTTGTCGTACCCTTGATACGTCCGAAGACTTGCTCCATTTCAGATTGGGTCATTTTCCCTTTATCCACAAAATATCTCTGAAGAATTTCTTTGATGGACGAAATCCCTTGGTTCACAAGTTCATCGTTGAGATCATATACTATCACATCATATTTACCCACCTGTGAAAAAAGCTGGGCAATCTGAGATCCCATCGTTCCTGTACCAATGATGCCTATCTTTTTAATATCTTCGAGCTTCACGAAACCTACCCATTTTTTCTAAAACTTTCCGCATTAAGGAACCCTGATCTGGAATGAAAGTTTACTATAACCCTACCGGTGGAAAGTCCGGAAGCTGGCTATAGAGACTATGTTTTACGCCATCCTGAATCCTTGCTGCCCGCCTGGCTGCCGCCTTGTAGCGATCGAAATCAGCCAATGCATAGATGGAAAGTTTCTGGGCTTCGAGCGAACCTTCGGCATGAATCGTGAGCACGTCTTCATAAGAAGAGGTGAGGTCCCTAATGAGTTTTGCCATGCGAAGCCTGTGCTCTGTGGGAATGCCCTCTTTTCCTCCAAAGTATTTATCCATCAGGTTTCGGATTTCAGGATTCATAAAGTCCTTTCCCGAAGGGCAGGTCACCGTGATCCCGCCCGCAATATCCTGGATATATTTGGTTGCTTGATGCCAGTTGTCGGCAAAGTAGAATTTGCAGATATTGGCATACATGGGGTTGGGGTAGACCAGATCCGAATCGGGTTCTGAGATGCAATGTTCGCAGGCTGCCCTACCCATGATTTCCACTGCCTCCGTATACATTGCCAGCCAGGTCAATTTCTCCCGAATATGGGGAACTTTCTCAACTCCGTTGTATTCAGCCATGAGGGCAGCCGCTCCGGTTAAGAGCTCCAGTTCCATGGCCTTGTATGTCTCTGCGCTGAGGCGATGAAAATTTGCAAACATATAGGCAACCTGTCCTCCAAATTCCCACTCACCTTTTAAAAATACTCTTTCATTCGGGATAAAAACGTCTTCAAAGATAATAGTGGCATCATTGATATACACGGACCCAGCAATGGGGTGGTCAAAGAAATTATTGGCCTCATGAACCTCTGGTTCAGCAGAGATCATGGTAATCCCAGGGCTATTTGCCGGTACTCCAAAAGACACGGCGTAGGCCTTGTCATCCTCTCTCATGGCCCGGCATGGAGCGATCAGTATCTCATTGCAAAGGGGTGCCTGGCTGATATGAGTCTTGGCCCCCCTGACAATAATGCCATCCTTTCTTTCCTCAACGATTCTGACATAATAATCCTGGTGGCGTTTTTGCTGAGAAGGCCGAAGGCTTCGATCTCCCTTGACATCGGTCAGTCCCATCGCAAAGGACAAATCGTTCTTCTGTAAGTATTTCCGATACGCTTCGACGTTTTCTGCATAATGGGTGCCATACTTTTTATCAATTCTTTGGCTGATCACTGTCAAGGAATTCAATCCGTCTTTTGCAACAAATTTGGCTCCAGGCGGTTTGCCAAAACAGACTCTGGCCCAGAGTTTGACGATCTCTCTCAATCGGAATAGATCTTCTTTGCTCCGTTGGGGCATCAATACAAAACTGACCCGTTCGCCTTCTTCATTTTTCTCTGTGATCAAATCCTGGTAGCGAGCATCATTTTCGAGGACATAATCCATGGCGACCCAATCCCTGCAGATTTTAAGAATTGGGTGCTCTGAAACATCCTTGACACGCTCTCCATTACAATAGACCACTCGACCATCCTTTAAACTTTCGATGTACTGTTGGGGTGTCTTAATAGCCATTGAAGCCTCCTCTATGATTTATAGTCCATGCCAGGCAAAATATTCTTCATCTGTTGCCACTACTCCGGTAACTCCGCTTGCATCCTGTTGGGCAAGAAAGATTGCGCACCTGACCATTTTTTCAGGAGATACCCAGTCTTTTCTTTCCTCCTCTTTCACCCAAAATCGCATCCCCTCGGTATCAATTACATGTTTGGGCTTGAGACAATTCACCGCGATATTGAATTTGCCCACCTCTGAGGCAAGTCCATAGGTTAACCGATCAAGGCCTGCCTTGGCTACGGCATAGGCAAGACCAGTAGAAATGGTTGCCCCATCCCTTTCATTAGCCGCCAAAGAAGAGATGTTGATGATACTTCCGCTCTTCTGCTCGATCATCTTCGAAAGGACTGCTTTTGAACAGAGGAAGGCTCCTGTCAAGTTCACTCTCAATACAAGCTCCCACCGCAGAAAGGGTGTCTCCAGCACGGGATAATAAAAGGCAACCCCCGCATTATTCACCAGGATGTCAATCCTGCCTAATTCTGCGATTGCCTTTTGGACCATCCCATTTACGCTTGCCTCATCCGTTACATCACACCTAATCGGAAGTGCCCGACCTCCCAGATTCTGGATCTCATCAGCGGTCTTGTAGATTGTTCCAGGTAATTCTTTCTTTTCTACCTCTGACCTTGCTGCCACAATAACATAAGCGCCTTCTTGGGCAAACCCAAGAGCGATTGCCCTTCCTATTCCCCGACTTGCTCCTGTGACGATGGCGACCTTGTTTTGAAGTTTCTTCATATCCTCCCTATATTTTTAAAACCTAATCTCCTTTAAAGAATTGTCTGGCAATGACCATTTTCTCTATCTCTTTTGTACCTTCATAGATCTCAACAATCTTTGCATCCCTGTAAAAGCGGCTAATATCAAATTCTCCCAAACCACCGTATTCTTCATGTAACTGTAACGCCTCACTAACCACTTTCACACCCACTTCTCCAGCGTACCACTTTGACATGGAAATAAGGGCTGGATCGATTTTCCCTCTATCCACATACCAAGCGGCTTTGTAAACGAGGTTTCTCGCTGTCTCCACCCATGTTGCCATCTCACCCAGTTTGTGCTGAGCGATATGATATTGGGCCAAGTTTTTTCTTATGGTCTTCCGCTTCTTTTTCTTTATAAATTGAATCGCTAATTCTAAAGCCCCTTGGGCCACTCCTACTCCTTGGGCTGCTACATAAGCCCTTGAGCGATTAAAGAATGCCATGAAATAATGAAATCCGTTTCCCTCCTCACCGATCAAATTTTCCCTTGGTACCCTGACCTCGTTAAAACTGATTCTTGCTGTATCATGGGCTCTTACTCCCATCTTTCCCCTCAGTTTGTCTCTCTGAATGCCAGGTCTATTTGCTTCAATCACAATCACACTGTGTCTTTCATGCCTTGAGGCGGCATCCGGTTTGGTCAGGCAAAGAGTGATATAAAAATTTGCGATGGTCCCATTAGAGATAAACATTTTCGAGCCATTGATGATATATTCATCCCCTATCTTTTCTGCTTGAGTTGAAACCGCTAAGACATCACTACCGGCATCAGGTTCGGTTACTGCAACCGCACTGATCGCCTCTCCTTTGCATAGAGGGGTAAGGTAATTCTTCTTCTGATCTTCTGACCCAAAGAGGAGGATCATTTCACTTCCAAAATATACACAGGTAAGTGCACCTCCCAACCCAGGGTCTACTCGCCAGTACTCCTCCATCACCAAGGCATTTTCAAGGTATCCATATCCAGCCCCTCCATAAGCTTTATCGATAAATATTCCATTTAATCCTACCTCACTGGCTTTTTTAATAAGTTCGAAGTCAAAAACTTCCTCCTGGTCGCACTTCTTAGATATTTTTGGGAATTCTCTCTCAGCAAATTCCCTGGCTAAATTTTTAATTTCAAGTTGTTTTGGATTTAAACTAAAATCCATTTTTACCTCTTGGGGTTTTAATATCTATTTAATAATTGATCGAGGAAGCCATAGGACAATTTCAGGAAACAAGATACAGGTGATGAGGCAGAGTGCCTGAAGTCCAACAAAAGGGGTAATAGATTTGTAGATGTCCCCCATAGCGATTGATTTGGGAACAATGGCTTTCATATAGAAGAGGTTAAACCCAAAGGGAGGAGTGAGGTAAGCCATCTCCATATTAATGATGAAGAGTACCCCAAACCAGATTGGATCAAAACCTAAGAGTTTGATCACCGGAACCATCACAGGCGTGCAGATCATGATGATTCCCCCTGGGTCCATCAGGCAACCCAGAATGATGAGGATAAACTGCATTCCTGCAAGGATGATATATCTTGAGACGGGTAGGGCGCTTACGGCCTCTTTAATCAGATCAACTGCCCCCAAAGCAGTATAAAGGGATGAAAAACAAGTTCCTCCAATGATGATCCAGAGGATCATGCAGCTCAGTCGAAGGGTCTCGTAAGATGCGGTTTTGAAAACTTGCCAAGTCAGGGTCCGAGAGATCGCAGCGCAGAGAAGTGACCCAAGGGCCCCAATTGCAGCCGCTTCAGTGGGAGTCGCCACCCCCCGGAAAATAATTCCGAGAACAACAACGATTAATCCGATAGGGAAAATGACTGCTTTTAAGGATAGGAGCTTTTCTTTAAAGTTAACTTTTTCCTCTTTGGGCACTGAAGGCCCCAAGTTGGGTTGAAAGTAGCATCGGATGATGACATACAGGATAAAATAGGAACCAAGGATCACTCCAGGCAGTATCCCTCCAGCATAGAGGGCTCCAATTGATTCGCCGGCAAAAACCCCATATACAATCATCAGCACACTGGGAGGGATGAGAATTCCCAAGGCGCCTCCTGCAGAAACGCAACCGATCGCAATCCTTTTATCGTAGTTATACTTAAACATGGAAGGGAGGGCAATTAAACCCATTGATACGGTGGCTGCTCCACTCACTCCAGTCATTGCTGCAAATAGCATACAAATGATAATGGTTCCAATCGCCAGTCCTCCCCTTATTGGACCTAACCATTTATACATCATATCATAAAGAGATCCTGCCAGTCCTGAATGTTGCAAGACGATCCCCATGAAGATAAAGAGGGGGATGGCCGTCAGGATAAAATTTCTCATGACTCCATAAGTCATGGAGGAGATCATAATGAGACCTTGAAGACCCCAGAGGAAATAGGTGAATACAACTGCAACCCCAGCCATAACAAAGGCAATGGGTAATCCTGTGATCAGAAGAATGATAAGACATGAAAAAAGGAGAATGGTGATGATGGTGATGTCCATTTTAGCTTTTCCTTTTTGTCACTGTGTGGAGATCACGAACGAAATTTGCAAGCACTTGCAATAAGAGAAGAATTGCCCCAAAGAAGAGCGCTAATCTAATAGGATAGACCGGAGGGGCCCATTGTGTGGAGTCACGCTCCAAAGTAATGAGCGCTTTCCAAGCCGTTTGGCCTCCCTTCCAGATCAAGATAAGAAGGAAAGAGAGGGTGAAAAAAGAGGTCATGAGATCGAGAAAGGCCTTTGTTTTTGTTGAGAGATGAGCATAGACGATATCCATATTGACAAATCCTCCATGATAAAAACTATAGGCGCCTCCAATGATGATTGCGGTTCCAAAGAGCATATCCGTCATCTCGTGGGCCCAGATGGTGGGCTTTCCGAAAAGATACCTCGCCACTATTTCGTAGGCAACAATCAATGAAAGGAGGGGGATGAAAAAGCTCACCCCTTTCCCGGTCCATTCACTGAGTGAGTCTATGAATTTTAACTTTTCGATCAATTTTTCCATGGCTATTTTCTTTATAGGGGTAAAGGAGATAAGAATCCTTTACCCCTTTCCATCCCAGTTATTTTATATAACCGAGTTCTTTTAGGAAATCTTTTAGCATACTGATCGCCTTGGCATTGGTTGGACTCTTTTTTGCCAAATCATCCCACATCACCATAGAAACCCTCATCATCTTCTCGATCTCATCCTCGGGTAGGGTATTTGTTTTAACACCCCATCTCGATACCATATCATTCAAAGATCTCTTAGATAATAAACGGGTTTCATTGTAAGAGTAGAATGTTCCACATCCCATGGCTGCGGTCTCAATGATTGCCTTCTGTTCAGGGGTGAGCTTTTTCCATAAATCTCCGTTTACAATGAGGTTATTCCATGCCCCCTGGACAGGTTCGGGGATCATATAGTTCTTTAAGACCTCATGGAGTTTCATAATGTACATTGGACCTGCATCCCCCCAATGGGCTCCTTCAACCACACCCGTTGCCAGGGCAGTATAGAGCTCCCCCCCTGGGATGAAGACTGGAGAAACTCCCATTTTCGTCAGCCAATCAGCCATGATCCCATAGGCTCGGAGTTTCATTCCTTTTAGGTCTTCCATCTTTCTAACTGGTTTTTTTGTCATGAGCCCCACAGGGTAGGTCTCATAAGGAATAAAGTAAACGTTATGTTTTGCATAGTCCTCTCTGACCAAATCGATCAATCCCTTCCGAAACATAAAATACTTTGCCTCTTCAAGACTTCGGAATGAGAAGGGGAGCCCTTGAGCAATTTCAGTGACAGGAACGGTTTTGAACCAGTAGCCCTCGGCAATCAATGCTATATCCAACGCTCCCTTTCCCACGGCCTCGAGCACATCTTTCATTGGGACCAATGCTCCTACCGGAAAGAGAGTAATTTCTATTTGGCCCCCGGACATGGCTGCAATACTCTCAGCAAATTTACTCATTACCCGCTTTGTATCGTCAGCAATAAGATGTGTTTGTAATTTCAATTTGGATTTCGGTGGTTGGGCCAATGAAAGCCCCATCCCCAACACGCCTAAGATAATCAAGAGTGTTCCTAACCCCAATAACCATTTTTTCATTTTTCAGCCTCCTCTCTTTATTTTTTTCAAAAAGTTGGTGTCCTCTCTGTAAAAATTCGTTCCATTTTCACCTCCTCTCTTTGTCTTGAAAAAAGACGTTCCCTGCCTGAACTGAAAAAAAACTCTGTTCTCATCGTTTACCTTCATTTTTTGTTTCTTCTTCTTTCAAAATTCTCCGTAATATTTTCCCAGCACCACTTTTGGGTAGTTGTTCTCTGAACTCAACGAAACGTGGACGTTTATAGGTGGCTATGTTTTCTTTACACCATTCTAAAATTTCCTCTTCTTTAATTTTTCCTTTGTAATCAGGTTTTAAAACAATAAAGGCCTTTGGGCTTTCGCCCCTGTATGAGTCGGGGATTCCTATAACTGCTGACTCCGCCACGGCTGGGTGTCTGTAGAGCAGGTTTTCCACCTCGGAAGGGAAGACACTATAACCTGAACATTTAATTAACTCTCTTTTTCTTCCTAAGAATTTAATATACCCTTCGTCATCCATTAAACCAATGTCACCCGTATAAAGCCAACCTTCCCTGATGACTTCGTTCGTCTCCTCCGGTTTGTTCCAGTAGCCTAACATGAGTGCAGGCCCTTTGATGATAATTTCTCCTTCTTCATTGGTAGGGAGTTCGGTCTGACCTGTCTCCAAATCCACGATTTTGATATCGCTTATATGGGGAGTACCAATAAACCCAGGTTTGAAACGATAGAGAGGAGTAATGGCTCCGCCCTGAGAAACGCACTCGGTTAAACCATAGCCTTCGCCAATGATAGCCTTAGGTGCCAATTCTTTAATTCTTTTTTGAATCTCAACAGATATAGGAGCGCCTCCACTCCATATACAACGGAAGGAGTCGAAGTCTTCCTGTTTTATATTCGGGGTATTTAAAAGAGCAATGAATGCCGTTGTGGGCAGGACTGTAAATGTGCACCGATAATGATGGATGACTTGAATCACCACCTCAGGGATGAATCTCACCATGATCACTACTCTCCCACCGGATGCTAATGGAGCGCACATCAATTGTTGCTGTCCCATTGTATGAAAAAATGGGGTCACTCCCAGGTGAACGTCATCTTCCCGGTGATGATACCATTGGACAGCCCCCACACTTGAAATGCTCAAAGCATAATGGCTGATCATGGCACCCTTTGGGAGTCCTGTCGTGCCTCCTGTATAAAGCAAAAGGGCAAGTTCTTTTTTCATATCTGTTATTTTACAGATTGGCTTGGGGGAAGACTGATTCAAGAGATCAACGAAATTCAAGGTGTGGGGATATAAAAACTTTTCCTGCTTTATTTCATAAGGTAAAGGCAAAACAGGTTGGTCAGGGAGATAATCCGCTAATGAAGCTAAAATTACATTTTTCAATTTAATCCGATCCCTTATTTTTGCAACCTCTGGGTAAAGATAGTCGAGCGCAACAAGGGTTTCTGCCTGGGCATCATTGATTTCGTATTCTAACTCTGCATGCTTGAACATTGGGTTTAATGGAACCACCACCCCACCCGCCCGATGGATGGCAAAATAGCTGATGACAAATTGCGGGCAATTCTCCATGAAGATAGCGACTCGGTCTCCTTTTTCAATCCCTAGATTGATTAACCCCCATGCCAATTGGTCAATCATCTCATTAAGTTTTTGATAAGTGATATCTTGGCCATAGAAACTTAATGCAATCCTTTCGGGGGTCATCTGCGACCATATCCTTAGATATTCAGAGACCGGTTTTTCAACCTCTAAATTCTTTTGGACCCATGGTGGCCAAGCTTTGTACCATCTCTTTTCCATGTTTTTATCCCCATGCGATATTAAAATTTACGATTCATTCTTTCTTAAATCATCCGTCAAGACCCAAACCTCTTAAAATAAAGCCAACCAAGGAATCCATGCTTTTTTTGATTGGCTTATCCTTTAGTGTCCAACCCCTTAGGGGTAAGAAGACCAGGAGATAAGCGATAAGGCTACCTAGAAAATCTAAATCTCCCCTAATCGATTTTTTTTTATGCACTTCCTTCAGCATGGAGCACCAAAACCCCACCACATTTTTGTAGTCCATGTCCATCACAACACGTAAATGCTTCTTATCCAGGTGTTTACTTTCTGAATAGACAAACTGAAGAAGTTTTTTATTTTCAACCATAAATTCTAAGGTATGACGGAGCGCAGTCACCAATTTTTGTAAAGGGTCTTCAATTTTATCCATCTCAGAGGTTTTCAGGTAATCGAACCAAATCTTTTGCATACGTTTGTGGACCAAATACAATACATCATCTTTGGAATGGATATAATGATAAAGTTGGCCCATGGACATCCCACACGATTTGGCTATTTCGCGAATGGTGGTGGGATGGAATCCCTTCTCAAAAAATAATTTCAATGCCCTATCCACGATCTGTTGATGTCTTTTCTCAATTAGGGAGGCATTTCTTGAGGAAGAGAAAATCAAACTGTCCATGCTTGCCTGAGGTGGCATCCTCTTCTGTAGGGTGGGGGCTCTTTTAATTCTTGCCATATTGCTTTTAGAATAGAGCAAGCGCTCGATTTGTATCGATATCAAAATTAAGATTTTTTGTCAAGTATTTTTTTCTAAAAATTTTTTTCTTTAAATGTCGATAGGTTAAACAGTAAAATTAAAATAGATGGCTGCTTGGTTTCCAAGAGATAATGAGGTTCCATGTTTTTGAGTTGCGGAAGTTCCATAAAAACGAGGAGGGACGATGCTCTATCAAGAAGAGTTACCAATAGTAAGGGTAGGTAATAAATTCGGAATGATTACAATTTTCCGAGGATTTGGGAGGCAACGGTGTTTCGCTGGATCTGACCTGTGCCTTCAAGGAGCCAAGTGGCGAGTGCATCGCCAAGATAACCCGATATAAACTGTTCATCAAATAGACCATATCCAGCAAAAATCTGCATCGCTTTCAGGCAGACATCGATGGCGGTCAGAGTGCATTTCACCTTTGCCTGTAAGGAGGTGGATAGGTCCATCTTTCCCTGATCGATCAACCAGACCGCTTTATAGGCCAACAAGGCCGCAGATTCGATCTCTTCAGACATCTCCACAATCATGTGGGCGATGTTTTGGAACTTCCCAATTTTTTGGCCGAACTGTTCTCGGGTTTTGGTATGGGCAAGCGCCCGATCGTAAACCCCCCTGGCAAGGCCGATGGCCTCATTAGCAATTTCTGCCCTCCCTTCATTAAGTGCCTCCATGATGTAGGTGAAGCCGTGGTTCTCCTTTCCTAAGAGGTTACTCTTATGCACTTTCACGTCACGAAATTCGATGCTGCAGGAGGTGGTGGTTTTCAGTCCGATCTTATCTCCGAGATCAAGGGGGGTTACGCCTTCCTGCTGCCGCTCTACGATGAATCCACTGATGCCCCTATAAGGAGGAGCATCCGGGTTGGTCTGAGCAAAGACTGTATAGAAATCGGAAATGTCTGCATTGGTGATAAAGATTTTGCTACCGTTGAGAATATATTCGTCTCCTTTTCTCTCAGCACGGGTATCGAGAAAACGGATATCACTCCCATGATTGGGCTCAGTGACGGCGATGGAGGCAACCGCTTCTCCTTTGGTTAGTTTTGGAAGATATTTCTTCTTCTGCTCTTCGTTTCCAAACCTCAGAAGGGTTTTCGCAGGGATAGAGCCGAGGCTGAGTGCCATTCCGATACGGTTGTCATAGCGGATCATCTCCTCCATGATCAGGCAGTAGTCAAGCAGGGGCAATCCCTGTCCTCCGAGTTCCTTTGGATAATAAGAGGCGAGATAGCCATTTTGACCTGCCTTCCTGTAAATCTCCCAAGGAAATTGCTTCTTCTTGGCCAGTTCGAGCGTGGCTGAAGGATCACATTCCCCTTTCATAAATTCACGAACTGCTTCTTTTAACAGTCGTTGCCGAGATGTCAAGCTGAAGTCCATAGATTTCCCCCTCCAATTTGGTTTAAGTGCTATGAAGCTCATCGGGCCTTAAAAAGCTACGCTTATCGTTGTGGAAGTTCGTATCGATACTCGTTTAAGGATTCTTGATACTCGAGTTTCTTATTTCGAGTTTCGGGCTTCCATACGAGTCTCTTTACCGATAACCGAATTTAGATATTGCTCTGACCAACGTTCTTGTGACCTTTCTCAACCCATCAACTCTTTCAACATCTGTCTCGCGATGACCAGGCGCTGAATCTGATTGGTCCCTTCAAAAATCTGGGTCAGTTTGGCATCGCGAAACATCCTCTCAGCATCCAATCTCCTTAACGAGTTATATCCATCCAGGACCTGAAGAGCATCAATTACATCTGTGGTGATTTTCATGGCGATATCTGCCGAAAAACATTTTGCCATGGAGGCCAGTTTCGTATTGCTCTTGCCCTCATCATATAGGATTGCCGCCCGATAGACCAACCCTCGTGAAGCCTCGATCAAAGTGGCTGCATCCGCAATAATCGCCTGAAGGATGGCTAAATCCTTCACCGGATTTTTAGAAGTTTGTTTCTCTTTTAAGGATTGAAGAATCAGACTAAGGGCACCTTCTGCGATGCCTAAGGCCTGGGCGCCAATGGCAGGCCGAGACATATCGAAATCCTTCATGGCGATCAAAAAACCTTCGCCCTCATTGCCCAAGAGATTTTCAGCAGGAACCTTCACGTTATCCAGGAAGACCTCCGTAGTATTTGAGCCTCGTTGTCCCATCTTTCGTTCTGTTCGGCCGATGGAAAGTCCTTGGAATTCTCTTTCAACAAGGAAGAAAGAACTCTTACCCTTTTCTTCAGAGGTCTTGGCTAAGACGGAGTAGATCCCTGCTACACCGCCGCTGGTGGAGAAACATTTGGAGCCATTCAGAAGGTAATGATCTCCGATACGCTTCGCTGTTGTCCGGATGCCCGAAACGTCTGAGCCAGCATGGGGCTCTGTCACCAGATAGGCAACCAGTTTTCGGCCTCTGCTCATCTGAGGAAGGTATTTCTTTCTCACGTCAGCAGAGCCAGCGTGGATGATAGGAAAACTTCCAACCGCTTGAATGATCAATAAGAGGGCGGAAGAGGCACAATATTTTGCAATTTCTTCAACCGCAATACATAGAGCCACCGATTTGTTTTTACTTATTCCACCATATTCTTCCGGAAAGGTGAGCGTAAGCAATCCATGGTCCCATAAGAGGGATTCCACCTCTCGATTGAAAAAGTCCTCTTCGTCAACCAGAGAAGCCTGGGGGGCAATCTTTTCCCTGGCAAGGTCATGAACTTTTTCTCGAAAGTTTTTTAATTCTTCAGTCGGGGTGAAGATCGCTTGGTCAAACATTATTCTGTATCCTTTTAAGAAACGGTGGTTTCCTCTTTTTGTTGTTTGTAACCTGTTAGGCCGACACAGAGAATATCACTAATGATCTCCGAAAGGTTCTCCGGAGTAATAGAACCCTTTGGATTATACCAGTAGTAGATTCCGTTGCAGGTCCCAAACAGAATGAAAGCCACTGCCTTTAAGTGGTCTTTTTCAATCTTTCCTTCAAAGAAGTCAAAGAGAACCTCACTGACGATTTGATGGTATTGTCTTTCCTTCTCTGCAATGACACTGAAATATTTCGAGGGAAGCAGGTGGGCCTCATGGATCACAGTCTTGGCCTCGGAGAGATGCTGGGAGTAAAATTTGATATGGCGGGAGATGAAATATTTTATTTTTGAAAAGCAGTCCTCAATCCTTTTGAGCTCGTCTTCTAATCCTCCGAGAAGAAGATCCATAAAATTGGTCGAGATGAAAAAGAGGATTTCATCTTTGCTTGAAAAGTAGTGATAGATTCCTCCTTTACTCAAGTGAGCCGCATTGGAAATATCATCCATGCTCGTTTCAAGATAGCCCTTTTCATTAAAGAGCTTGGCTGCTGCCTTAGCAATCTTTTGCATTTTATCAAGTTCTTTATTACTCAGCCTTAACCATTCTTTTTCCATAATAATCACAATAAGTTAGACTAATATAAAAACCGACTATTAGGTTTAAATCCGATCAGTCGGTCGAATAATAACCTATATACAAAGGCTTGTCAAGAAAAAAGTT
>CAKZKY010000376.1 GCA_937124575.1 uncultured Pseudomonadota bacterium
TTAAAAATAACCATTTATTCACTGATTCTTATCTTTTTCTTGCCGATGGTTTCCGATTCACAACCGATTGGAATGAGACCATGGAAGAAAGAGGCCCGATGCTGGAGGGCATCTGAACTCAATCTCTCTCCAGAACAAGCAAAGAACCTCGATCTGTTTCAGCAGACCTTCCTCAGGGAGACACAACTTCTCAGGGCTCAACTCCTCACCAGACGGATTGAGCTCCGAGAACTTCTCACCAATCCTGCCAACACCACAGAGTCGATCCGGAATAAACATTTCGAAGTCGTTGAAACTCAGAGCAAAATAGAGGAGAAGGCCATCGAATATATGATGAAGGTCCGTAGCCTCCTCACCCAGGAGCAGCTTAAACTTTGGTGCCCGGAGCAGGAGTTCCCTTTTTTCCAACGAACAATGCCCAGTTACAGTCCTATGGGGCCAATGCCCCACAGGAAATCTCTACCTCCGGAAGAATAGAAAGGGAAGCGAATTGTTTGAAAATAGAAAAAGGATCGGCAGGAGTTTTTCTCCCATCTATCTTGCAATTTTCTCCGCAATCATTCTAATCATCCTGATCATCAATGGACTTCTCGAAATCAATCGAACTCAGAAAGGATTCTACCTCCTGCTCGAAAGGGAGGCAACGGTTCTCATACATCACTACGAAAAGAATATTCAAGAAACTTTTGCTTCCCTTCAATCCTCACAACCCTTCTTCGGCATGGAAGAGGAGATCGCCGAATATCTCTTCGAACTCCTTTATAGGATCGATCAAATGGACGGAGATAACCCCCTAACCTCAGCTGATCTTCAGTCTCTTGTCCAGCAATATTCCTTCACTTCCATCGGCATTTATGATGCAAAGGGTAAATTACTCAAAGCTTGGCCCCTCACCATTCCGTTTAAGAAAGATTCCATCCTTAGAAAAATGATCGATATGAAACTTCCGATCATTATCGACCTCTTTGAGAGACCTTTGACAAAAGCTGACCTCTTTGGAATCGCTATCCAGAGAAAGGGTGTTCCGGGAATACTCGCCCTCCAGCTTAATGCAGACCAGATAAAATCGCTTCTCCGCCAAATTTTGCTTCAGAGAGCTATCTCGGATCTGGGGCTGAGGGAGGGAATTCTCTTCGTCACAGTTCAGGATAAAAACCTGATTACGATTGCCCATACGGATTCTTCCCAAATCGGAAAAAAGGTAGAGGATCCCTTTCTGAAAAGCGGACTTAAAAGCAAAGGGCCGATTTCGCGCCTCTACAAACCCGCATCCGGAGAGGAAGTTTTTGAGGTCATTAAATCATTCTCTGTAAAGGAGCAGCCCGAAGGGCTCATCCGCATTGGATACTCTTCTGGAGAGATCCATCCCCTTCTCAAGCAGATCAAAAAAAGTGTCGTTCTTTCCATCTTCTTCTTTCTCCTCCTTGGAATCTCGGCTACCATACTGATCTGGGTCAACCAGAACCGCCATCTTCGGAAATTGAAGGAGATGGAAGACCGGGTTCAGCTGGCGGAGAGGCTCTCTTCCCTTGGCCATTTAGCGGCCGGTGTCGCCCATGAGATTCGCAATCCCCTTAATGCGATGAGCATGGGACTCCAGAGATTAAGAAGAGAATTTCTTCCATGGGAAGAATCGAAACAAGAAGAGTATCTCTCCTTTACAGACCTCATCCTTAAAGAGATCCGTCGGGTCAATGAGATTATTGAGCAATTCTTAACGCTCTCTCGACCTTTTGAACTGAGGCTAAAAAATGCTTCTCCTGGAGATCTCCTCAGAAATTTGGTTGCTCTTTTCGAAGAGGAAGCCAGATCACAGGGGATTGCCCTTAGCTTGGAAGGAGAGTCTAACCTACCATCCCTGATGATCGATGAGGAGAAGTTGACACAGGCATTTATCAATATTATGAAAAATGGGATCCAGGCAATGGAAAAGGGCGGAACACTCAGAATTGAAGCCCATTCTCTTAAGGATCGCATCGAGGTCACCTTTTCGGATTCAGGGGCTGGAATTCCTGAAGATCGGATGGAAAAGATCTTCAATTACTATTACACGACCAAAGAAAAGGGTGTTGGATTGGGACTTCCTCTGGCGCACCGAATCATCGAAGCTCATGGAGGCCAGTTAAAAATAGAGAGCAAGGTGGATGTGGGCACAAAAGTCACAATCTTACTACCTGTAATCGGTGATCGGCCCATTAAGGTTACACGTGACTAAAGTTTCAAGGGAACTTAAGTTCTTTACACTTTAGACACTTTAGGTCACTTTAGCTCCCTTTAGGCACTTCTCAGATGGATAAAGCACGAATTCTAATTGCCGAGGATGAAAAAACACAGAGGGATCTTCTTGAAGGTTTTTTGAAGAAGGAAGGTTTTTCTGTCGAAGCAACATCCAATGGCATGCAGGCCATTGAGAAGATAAAGAGCGATTTTTTTGATATCGCTTTCCTCGACTACAAGATGCCTGAACTCGATGGCCTTCAGACCCTACGTGAAATCCGAAAACGGTTTCCCGACCTTCCAGTTGTGATGATGACCGCTTATGGAACGGTCGAAACAGCAGTGTCTTCCATGAAAGAGGGTGCCATTGACTATCTGACCAAACCGATTGACCTCGACGAACTTCTCCTCATCATCCAGAAGATCCTTGAACGGTCCCACCTGATCCGAGAGAACAGGGACCTGAGAGCCCGCCTTCAAGAACGATACACATTTAAAAATATTATCTATGTTAGTCCGAAAATGGAAGAAGTGATGGGAATGGTTGCCCGCGTTGCTCCCAGCCAAGCTACGGTCCTCATACGGGGAGAGAGCGGAACAGGTAAGGAGTTGATTGCCAATGCGATCCACTATGCCAGCACCCGCTCTGGAAAACCCTTTGTCAAGGTGAGCTGTGCTGCCATACCCGAGACACTCCTTGAAAGTGAACTGTTTGGCCACGAGAAGGGAGCATTCACGGGAGCCATCCAGAAAAGGATTGGTCGATTTGAAGAGGCGGACGGAGGCACCCTCTTTCTGGACGAGATCGGGGATCTTCCAGCCTCCACTCAGGTCAAGCTTCTGCGAATCTTACAGGAGAAAGAATTCCAGCGGTTAGGATCGAACCTCACTCTCAGGACCGACGTGCGAGTAATCGCTGCTACCCATCGAAATCTTGAAGAGGCCATGGCAAAGGGCCTTTTCAGAGAAGATCTCTACTACCGGCTCAATGTGATCTCCATTTCTCTTCCGCCTTTAAGGGAGAGAAAGGAAGATATCCCCTTACTGATCGACCATTTTTTAAAGAAGTATTCCGATATCAATCAGAAAAATATCCATGATCTCTCTAAAGAGGCGCGTTCCCTTCTGCTGCGTTATTCTTTTCCTGGCAATGTGAGAGAACTCGAAAACATCATGGAGCGGGCAGTCGTGCTCTGCCGTGAAAAGGTCATCACCACACAGGATCTTCCCTTCCATCTTCAGGAAGGGCGATCGGAGAAGGAGGGAGAAATCTTACCAAAGAAAAAAACCCTTCCGGATTCCATTGAAGAGATTGAACGGGATCTGATCATTAAAGCCCTCCATCAACATCAGGGCGTCCAGACCCGAGCCGCTGAGAGCCTCGGCATCAGCGAAAGGGTTCTTCGATATAAGATCAAAAAATATGGGATTCGACAGTAAATAGGGACACTTCCCTATTTTTAACATTCCATGTCTGTTTCGATGAGAGAAATAGGGAAGTGTCCCTCATTTGAGGTTTGAAATGACCTACTACCGTTATCGGTTCCAGTTCGGATATGGATTTCCTCCCATCATCAAGAAACTGATGATCGTAATGGGAGTCCTCTTCCTCCTTCAGATGGTGGTAAGCCAATGGATCAATTTTTATCTTGGACTTGTCCCGGTCCTCGTCTGGAAGAAATATTTTCTCTGGCAGCTCTTCACCTACATCTTCCTTCACGGCGGAATCACCCATATTCTTTTCAATCTGATTGCCCTCTGGATGTTCGGCGGCGAATTGGAAAACTACTGGGGATCGAGGAAGTTCCTGTTTTACTTCTTCTTCTGTGGAATTGGGGCCGCAATCTGTACGGTCCTATTTACGCCTTATCAAATGATTCCTATCATTGGGGCTTCAGGAGCCATCTACGGAATCCTACTGGCCTTCGGATGGCTCTTCCCCAATCGCCCTATCTACATCTATTTTCTCTTTCCCATCCCTGCCAAATATATGGTCATCCTCTATGGCCTCATCGAACTCTTTGCCTCAATGGAGGGAACAGGGGGAGGGATCGCCCACCTCACTCACCTTGGCGGTCTCCTCTTTGGACTCTTCTATATGGTCTATCCCATGATTCGGCAAAAGATCCGTCGGGAATACTATAAACGAAAGTGGACTCAAAAAGGGCCAGATAATCGGAATTACTACCATTAATGGTTAGTGGTAAACCCTAGGTCCTGGTTCTCCTAGGGAACCCAATAACATAAAATTCCAAATCAAAAATCGTAAATTCCAAATATCTATTTATGACGACAGAATGCGTACGCAGTTTGCCATTCCGGGCTTGACTTAGCCTGCCCCGCACTCGATGCGGTGGAATCCAGAAAAATACTGGATTTCTGCTTCCACAGGAATGGCTCTTTTTGATGGGATTGATGCCAGTATATAAAAACGATTTCGTCTGGGATCCCAAATTTGCGTCATTGTAAATTGTCTGTAATTTAGCGCTTGATATTTGGTACTTAAATCGATGGACCTTTCAAATTCCGTATTCCGCCATCCGAAATCCGAAATCGGAAACAGGATCCTCATTGGCACCAGTGGCTACAACTACCCCCATTGGTGGAACGATGTCTTCTATCCCTCGGACCTCCCTCAGAGGAGGTGGCTCGAATTCTATGTCCAACACTTCGACACCGTAGAACTCAATGTCACCTTCTATCGTCTTCCGAAGAAGAATGTCTTTGAAAGCTGGTATCAACGGACACCAAAGGGCTTCTCGTTTGCCATCAAGGGCAGCAGGTTCATCACCCACATAAAGCGCCTCAAAGACTGTAGGGAGCCCCTTTCTCTCCTTTTAGATAATGCGTCTCCGTTGAAAGGGAAAATAGGTGTCGTGCTCTGGCAACTTCCACCCCGATTTAATTTTGATAAAGAAAGACTTGAGGAATTTTGCGTTCTTCTTTCCACCCTCCCCCGCTCCAAATCCCTCCGCCACGCCTTTGAGTTTAGGGATGAATCCTGGTTCTGCCAGGAATGTTTTCGGGTCCTTGAAGAATTCCAATTCGGATTCTGTATTGCCCATGGTTCTGGACTTCCTTTTACAGAAAGAGTTACCGCTAATTTTGTCTACCTCCGCCTCCATGGCGGCGAGGTCCTCTATGGATCCAACTACTCAGAAAAAGAGCTAAGAGAATGGGCTGCAAAGATTGAAGGATGGAGGAAGAAGGGACGGAATGTATTTGTCTATTTCAATAACGACGCCTATGGCTTTGCCATCAAGAATGGACTTGCCCTGAAGCAACTGGTCTCAAGTGAGAGGTCTCACTAAAAGCCTTTCATCCATTACAGTGAAACCGGTTAGTGGTTTTTAACCAATCTTTTCCTGATCCCGGTTTTGAAAACTATTTATGAAAGGATGAAAGGTTTGAATTGCTCTCTCTACCTATCAACACTTTTGCCATAACCAGCGGCCCCTCTATTCACACAACTCTGTGACTTAAATCAATTCTATTTTTTAGGGATATCCCCTTTCTCAAGCGAAACCCGTACTTTTTGAAACTCATTTAGGTTTTCGGCAACGAAAAGCAATGAATACCTATCAATATCAATAGTTTACAGTTTGACACTTGAAGCCCTGATTTTACCCCCTTAGAAAGCCCCTCTGCTTGCCCTGTGCGAAGTTTAGTTTCTATCAGGGCTTGAAGCGGGGGTGATTTCATTATACCCTCTGAGCATACACGGGGTTTACCAAAAACCAAGAATCTTCCTTAGATTTTTTATACTTGCAAAATGGGGAATCATGTGTTAACAAAATTTTTATTTGACCTATTTTCATTTATCGGAGGAAGAATGGGAAAGAAACGGAGGGTTCAATGTCAAATATCACGATGAAAGAACTTCTGGAGGCTGGGGTACATTTCGGTCATGAGACAAAGCGCTGGGATCCCAAAATGAAACCCTATATCTTCGGGGCGAGGAATGGAATTTATATTATCGATCTCCAGAAGACGGTTCAACTCTTCAAAGAGGCCTATCAGTTCATTCGGGACGTCGCTTCCAAGGGTGAATATATCCTCTTTATCGGAACGAAAAAACAGGCACAGGAGACCATTTTTGAACAGGCCAATCGCTGTGGCATGTTCTATGTCAATCATCGCTGGCTGGGTGGGATGCTGACCAACTTCCTGACGATCAAAAAATCGATCGATCGTCTCAATCAACTCGAGGCGATGAAGAACGAGGAGATCTATAATCTCCTACCAAAGAAAGAGATCCTTCAGGTTGAAAAGGAAAGAACCCGATTGGAACGATCCCTGGGAGGGATCAAAAATATGAACCGTCTCCCCGGAGCTATCTTCGTCGTGGATCCCAAGAAGGAGAAGATCGCCGTCCGGGAAGCCCGGAAGATTGGAATCCCATCGGTCGGCATTGTCGACACCAATTGTGATCCGGATGATGTGGACTATGTCATTCCAGGAAACGATGATGCCATTCGTGCCATCCAGCTTTTCGCTTCTAAGATTGCGGATGCCGTGATCGAAGGTAAACAGATCTATGAAAAACATCTCCAGACGGAAGGAGCTAAAGAGGAAAAAGAGATGGCATCCGTAGCTGAACCACCTAGAGAGATTGAGGCAGAAGAAGGCGTAGAGGGTGAGGAGGAATAGAGACTCATGGATATTTCAATTGAACTCGTAAAAGATTTGAGGCAGAGAACCGGAGCGGGGATTGTCGATTGCAAGGCCGCGCTCCAGGAAGCCAAAGGCAATATTGAAACGGCCATTGAATATTTGAGAAAGAAAGGGTTGGCTACCGCCGCAAAGAAGGCAGGTCGGATTGCCACCGACGGCTTGGTCGCATCTTACATCCATGCAGGCGGGAAGATGGGGGTTCTGGTTGAGATCAACTGTGAAACGGATTTCGTTGCCAAGACTGAGGATTTTCAGGCCTTCGTAAAAAATATGGCCATGCATATTGCCGCTGCCAATCCCCAATTCATTCGAAGAGAGGATGTCCCCCAAGAGGTTTTAAACAAGGAAAGAGAAATTTATCGAACCCAAGCGCTCGATTCCGGAAAACCCGAAAGGGTGATCGAAAAGATTGTCGAAGGGAAACTAGAAAGATTCTTCTCCGAGGTCTGCCTTCTCGAACAGACCTATATTAAGGATTCCGATCTCACGGTCAAAGAGGTCCTTGATGGGATGATCGGAAAACTCGGAGAGAACATCACCATTCGTCGGTTTGCTCGATTTCAGCTTGGGGAAGGATTGTCCACACGCTCATAGGCAATAAAGCCACGCATGAAAAAAATTCCTTACAAGAGGATTCTTCTCAAGATCAGTGGTGAGGTTTTAACCGGCGAGGGAGATTATGGAATTGACCCTTCGGTTATCCTCCAAATCGCCAAAGAGATCAAAGAAGTAAAGACCCTTGGAGTTGAGATTGCTATCGTCATTGGAGGAGGCAACATCTTCAGAGGGGTAGCGGCCAGCGCCAAAGGGATGGACCGGGTCTCAGCAGATCATATGGGAATGCTTGCCACGATCCTCAATGGGATTGCCCTTCAAGACGCCCTCGAAAAGACAGGGGTGCAGACTCGACTTCAGACAGCCATTGAGATGAGAGAGTTGGCAGAACCCTTCATCCGGCGCAGGGCTATACGCCATCTGGAAAAAGGAAGGGTGGTCATCTTTGCCGGTGGAACCGGAAATCCTTATTTTACAACGGATACGACTGCTTCACTTCGTGCTATGGAGATTGGGGCTGAGGCAATTTTAAAGGCAACGAAAGTGGATGGGGTTTACGATGCCGATCCCATGGTGAATCGAAAGGCCCGCAAATATGATGAGCTCACCTATCTCGATGTCCTGAAAAAACAGTTAAAAGTGATGGATGCAACCGCCATCTCCCTCTGTATGGACCATCAGATTCCAATCGTCGTATTCAACCTGAAGAAGAAGGGTAATATCCGGCGGGTCATCTTAGGAGAGAAGGTGGGGACCAAAGTGAAAGGATGAACCATGGAAGAAAAGATCTACAACGAAGCCACATCAAAGATGGACAAGACACTCATCGCCCTCAAAACGGACCTGAATAAGGTGAGAACGGGCAGGGCATCCCTTGCCCTTCTCGATGATATCCGGATCGATTATTATGGAACTTTTACCCCGCTCAACCAGATGGCCACACTTTCCGTTCCCGAACCGAGGCTCATCACCATACAGCCCTGGGATCCAACTACGATCGGAGAGATCGAAAAGGCCATTCTCAAATCGGAGCTCGGACTGACGCCCATGAACGACGGGAAGATCATTCGGATCAATATTCCCCGTCTGACTGAAGAGCGTCGAAAAGAGCTGGTTAAAGTGGTCAAGAAGATGGGAGAAGCCACAAAGGTGGCCCTTCGCAATATCCGGAGAGAGGCAAACGAACAACTCAAAGGTCTGGAAAAAAATAAAAAGATTTCTCAGGATACGCTCCATCAATGGATGGATAAAGTCCAGACCTCTACCGATAAGTTCATTGAAAAAGTGGATATGGCGCTCTCTGCCAAGGAAAAGGAGATCCTCGAAATATAAGGGTTGATTTGCGATGACACATGCGGAAGTTGGGTTGAAAATTCCGCAATCCGAGTTCAGAAATCCAACATTGAGAAAAGGGGGTGAAAAAAGTGGCTTATACGATTACGGATGAGTGTGTGGCATGTGGAACCTGCGTGGAGGAATGTCCTGCCGATGCGATTGAGGAGGGTGAACCCTATACCATTAACGAAGAAAAATGTACAGAATGCGGAAGCTGTGTCGAAGTATGTCCAGTTGAGGCGATTGTTGAGAAATAGACAGGAGAAGGGGAATGATGCCGTTCTTTACCATTCCCCTTCTCTCTCCCTCTCTTTCAGCCCCGCCCTCCTTTAAAAGAGTGTCCCCTCACCAATTGAAAATCAACCATTGATATGGTAACTTTAATAAAATCCCCTTTGGGATAGATCAGGGGAGATTGATCACATTTTATTAAGAATACCACTTTGGTTTATCATGGAAGAAATCGACAAGGAAAAACTTCCTCGCCATATTGCTATCATTATGGATGGAAATGGCCGTTGGGCCAAAAAGAAGAATCTGAACCGGATCAGCGGTCACATGAAAGGCGTTGATGCGGTCCGAGAAGTGGTTACGGCCTGTCGCGAGCTTGGAATCAAGGTCTTAACCCTTTATGCCTTTTCCATTGAAAACTGGCAAAGACCGAAGGAAGAAGTGGACGCCTTAATGGGACTTCTAAAGGAATATCTCCTCAGAGAGTGCGAGGAAATGCTCAAGAACAATATTCGACTCTTTGCCATTGGCCGGCTGGAAGATCTTCCCACCGACGTTCGAGAGACCCTGGAGGCAACAATCCAAAAAACCGAAAAATGTGATGGGATGATCCTCAATCTGGCTTTAAGCTATGGGGGCCGTTCAGAAATCCTCCATGCGGTTTGTGGAATCATCTCCGACTTAAAAAAGGGCATTCTAAAAGAGGAAGAGATTGACCCACTGCTCTTTTCAAACTACCTCTGGACCAGGGGATTGCCCGATCCCGATCTTCTCATTCGGACCAGCGGTGAGTATCGAGTCTCCAACTTCCTCCTCTATCAGATTGCCTATACCGAACTCTACCTGACCGAAACCCTCTGGCCTGATTTCAACCGGGAAGAACTCCTCAAGGCCATTGCAGATTATCAGTCGAGAGAGAGAAGGTTCGGCCTGACCAGCGAACAGATCAACGGCTTAGAAGTTTAAAGTGACTAAAGTTTTAAGCGATAAAATTTTTTACTTAACCTTAGGCACTTTAGTTCATCAAAGGTCACTTCAGACACTGTATTTTAATTAAGAGAACATGGCTAAAATCGAAAAAAAGAAGATCTGGACAGCGGTCGTTATCATCCCGCCACTGGTCTTACTGATCGCCTTAGGACCCTCCATCATCTTCTCGATATTGGTCTTTGTAACCATTCTGCTCGGCCTACTCGAATTTAGCCACCTCGCACATCCCCAAATTGGGAAAGTGGAACGTTCCATCGGAATCGGATTGGGATTGATTCTCTCCGCTCTCTTTTCTTACGGTGTGACAGAAAGTTTCCCCCTTTTCCTCGTCTTCCTAATCCTCGCGCTCTCTCTCCTCTTTATGATCACATCCAAAGATCTTTCGTCCGTCATATCCAATTTGGGAAAGATATTTTTCGGGATCTTCTATATCGGGTTTCTTCTCTCACATATCCTTCTGATTCGAAACCAGACAGACGGAAGGGTATGGGTTCTCTTTCTCATTCTCAGCGTGTGGGCAGGAGACATCATCGCCCTCTTCATCGGTACACTCTTCGGTAAACATAAACTTTACCCAAAGATCAGTCCAAATAAAACCTATGAGGGGCTATTGGGTGCAATCGTCGGATCCGTTGCCATCGGACTGCTCTATGCCTCTCTCTTCCTCCCCAATTTCAATAAAGGTACCTGTATCCTGGTAACCATCGGAATAGGAATCTTGGGCCAATTGGGAGATTTTACGGAATCGATGTTGAAGCGAAGCGCTCAGGCGAAAGACTCAGGTTCTCTCATCCCCGGGCATGGTGGCGTTTTGGACCGCATCGATAGTTTCCTCTTCTCAGCTCCTTTTCTCTACTACCTTCTCCCTCTTCTAACGAAGGAGACACCATGAAGCATCTGGCTATCCTTGGCTCCACAGGCTCAATCGGTGTCAATACCCTTGACATTGTCCGTCAATTCCCGGAGGAATTTAAAATCATCAGCCTCTCAGCAGGTCACAATATCGAACTTCTGAAAGACCAGATCAACCGATTTCGACCCAAAGTTGTCTCGGTCATCAATCAAGAGGTCGCTACAAACCTACAAAAGAGTCTTTCTGGATTGGAGGTGGAAATCCTCTACGGAGTGGAAGGGCTGATTCAGGTGGCCACCCATCCCGAAGTAACTCAGGTTGTCTCAGCGATTGTGGGTGCTGTGGGCCTCATTCCTACCCTTTCGGCTATAAAAACAAAGAAATCAATAGCCCTGGCCAATAAAGAACCTCTGGTCATGGCAGGCAAGATCGTCATGGAAGAGGCAAAAAGGAATGGGGTTCAAATCCTGCCGGTCGATAGCGAACACAGCGCCATCTTTCAGTCCCTGATCGGACATAGAAAGGAGGACATCCGCCGGCTCATCCTTACCGCTTCGGGAGGCCCGTTTCTCAATTTACCCATCTCCAAGCTTCATGAGGTAACCGTCAAAGAAGCACTCCTTCACCCTCACTGGGAGATGGGAAAGAAGATTACGATTGACTCGGCTTCGCTCATGAATAAAGGATTGGAGGTCATTGAAGCCCATTGGCTTTTCGATATTCCGATCGAAAAGATCGTTGTGCAGATTCATCCGCAGAGTGTGGTTCATTCTATGGTCGAGTATATCGATGGCTCGATCATTGGCCAGATGGGAATTCCAGATATGAGGCTTCCCATCTCCTATGCCCTTTCCTTTCCAAAACGAATGAACCTAAAAATGGCCTCCCTCGATCTCTCTCAAGTAGGATCACTAACCTTCTCTCCACCCGACCCCGAAAAATTCCCCTGTCTTCGACTCGCTTATCAATCGATTGAAATTGGAGAGACGATGCCCGCTGTTCTTAATGCAGCCAATGAGATGGCGGTGAACGGCTTTTTAGAAGGGTGGATCAAATTTACCGATATCCCCCTCCTCATTCAGAGGGTGATGGGGGAACATGAAATCAAGACAGCCCGCACAATCGAAGATATTCTGAGGGCTGATCAATGGGCCAGAGAAAAAACAAAGGCTCTCATAGAGGCTAAAGCCCGTTAGAAAGTTCCCAACTTTCAATCAGGGCTCACATAAAAAGGAAAAACCGTGTTGACCACAATCATCTCGACCATCATTGTTCTTGGAATTCTCGTCTTTGTCCATGAATTGGGACATTTTCTTTTGGCCAAGAAATTGGGGGTAGGCGTACTCACCTTTTCACTCGGTTTCGGACCAAAAATCTTAGGGAAAAAGATCGGAGAGACCCAGTACCAGATTGCTGCGGTTCCATTAGGAGGGTTTGTTAAGCTGATAGGTGAGAATCCGGAAGAGAAGGTAAGCGAGGAACTTCTGACCCGTTCCTTCTCTAACCAGCCAGTATGGAAACGGGCTTTAATCATCGGTGCAGGGCCATTCTTCAATTTCTTCCTTGCCGTTGTTCTCTTCTCGACGATCAACCTTTTCGGCATCCCTTACTCCCCTCCGAAAGTGGGAGAGGTTAATCCGGGCCTTCCTGCAGAAGCGGCAGGCCTCAAAAAAGGAGACCTCATCCTCTCCATTGACGGCAGGGAGATTAAGAAATGGGAGGAGCTTTCACACATCATTCGCAACAGCCAGGGCAAAGAATTGTCATTCAAAGTGAAACGCAATGGTGAGACTCTCGAGATCAAAATCACCCCAAAACCCTCCTCGGTGAAAAACCTTTTCGGAGAAGAGGTGTCGACCTTTGTGATAGGGATCACGCATTCTGGAGAGGTTCTGATCGAAAAGGTCAACCCTTTGCTTGCTCTCGGGAATGGATTCATACAAACCTATCAGGGCATTAAGTTGACAGTTGTGGGAATTGTGAAATTGATTCAGAGGGTGATCCCTGCCAAGACGATTGGAGGACCGATCCTGATTGCCCAGATGGCTGGTGAACAGGCCAAAAGGGGGTTGTTAAGCCTGGTGCTTTTTACCGCTATTCTCAGCATCAATCTCGGAGTCATCAATCTCTTTCCGATTCCCATTCTCGATGGAGGCCATTTTCTATTTCTGACATTAGAGGCGATTCTGAGCAGACCCATCAGTGTCAGAAAGATGGAAATCGCTCAACAAATCGGACTCATCCTGATTATCATGCTCATGCTTTTTGCTTTTTACAACGACCTCATCCGGATCATCTCTCCGGAAGGAGGGTTTGGATTTTAATCACCAAATTCCAAGCACCAATAAACAGATAAGTTCCAATACCAATATCCAAATCCTAATATACTGAATTGGGTTATTGGAATTTGATTATGGGTGATTATTTGGAATTTGGAATGTGGTTAT
>CAKZKY010000377.1 GCA_937124575.1 uncultured Pseudomonadota bacterium
TGATTGGAATTTGGTTACTGGTCATTCCCTTCGCTGTGCCTTGACGACCCTCTCAATCCCTGAAAGGTCCTTTACCCGTTGAGGCTTTTGAAAAAATCCCTCTGCCTCGATCATCTCAGAGACATGGCCTGCTTGGCTGCTTCCAACCTCCAAAAGGAGCCACCCTTCCCTTTTCAAATAGGAAGGGACTTGGTCAATCAACTTTCGGTAGAAGTCCAGACCATCCTCTCCTCCATCAATGGCGATCATGGGTTCGTGATCTTTGACCTCTCTGGCCAGCCCTCTCAAATCCGCAACTGAAAGATAGGGAGGATTAGAAAGGATTAGGTCAAAAATCTCTCTGCGGCAGAAAGGATGGAGGAGATCCCCTCTGACAAACTGGATCTTAGGGGCCACGCCTGCCTCTTTTGAGTTCTCCTTGGCCACTCTGAGCGCTTCCTCTGAGAGGTCCGTAGCGACCATAGAAATTTTTTCAACCTCCCTTGCCAGGGCGATGGCAATGGCTCCACTTCCTGTCCCCAATTCTAAAACAGTGGGAATTTTTTTGGAAGAAATATTTGTGAGGATGGAGAGAGCCTCCTCAACCAGATGTTCTGTCTCCGGTCTTGGGATGAGGACACGTGGATCCACCTTAAGCTTAATGGACCAGAACTCCTGATGGCCTAAGATATATTGAAGCGGCTCTCCAGAACCTCTCCTCAGAACAAGACCTTCAAGCCTCTCTCTTTTATCCTCCATCAATGGATCTTGGAGACAAATATAGAGTCCTTCACGACTGATCTGCATTGAAGATGCAAGCAAAAGCTCGGCATTGAGACGGGGATTCTCGATCCCTTGTTCTCTTAAATAATCGGAGGCCCAGTTGAGTGCTTCCAGGACTGTCATCATCAACTCAAATCGCAAGTCGCTTAGTCACTTAGTCTTATAGTCTTTAGTCTTTGACGATATGACGATGAGACGGTTAGACAAAAAAATTTAAACCCTTATCCTTTGAGCGCTTCTGCCTGATAGTGAGTGGTCAGGGCATCGATGATCTCATCCATCTCACCGTCCAACACCTCACTTAATCGGTAAAGGGTTAGGCCAATCCTGTGATCCGTCACCCTTCCCTGTGGAAAGTTATAGGTCCGAATACGTTCACTCCGTTCTCCCGTGCCCACCTGATTTCTTCGCTTTTCGGAGATCTCCCTCTCCTTCTCCTGCCTGGCATGATCGAGCAACCTGGCTCTCAAGATCTTCAGGGCTTTTGCCTTATTCTTATGCTGGGACTTTTCGTCCTGACAGGTGACCACCATGTTGGTGGGCAGATGGGTAATCCGAACAGCAGAGTCTGTGGTATTGACACTCTGGCCACCTGGCCCTGAGGAGCGGAAGATGTCGACTCGTAGATCATTTGGATCGATCTCCACCTCCACCTCCTCTGCCTCAGGAAGAATGGCAACGGTAACGGTTGAGGTATGAATTCGTCCCTGGGATTCGGTCACGGGAACCCTTTGAACTCGGTGGACACCGCTTTCGTACTTCAATCGGCTGTAAACCCCCTTTCCCTCGATCAGGGCGATCACCTCTTTAAATCCACCAACACCCGTAAAGCTTCGGCTCATCACCTCAACCCGCCATCGGTTCTTCTCGGCATACTTTCCATACATCCGGAAAAGGTCTGCCGCAAAGAGTCCGGCCTCATCTCCTCCAGTTCCTGCTCGGATCTCAAGGAAGATATTCTTCTCATCGTTTGGGTCTTTTGGAAGAAGGGCTATTCGAAGTTCCTCTTCGGTCTTCTCCTTTTCACGGGTAAGGTGTTGAAGTTCCTCTTTGGCGAGTCCCTTCATCTCTTCATCTTCATCATCGCTCAAAAGCCGGCGATTTTCACGGATCTCCTCTTCCACTCTCTTGAGCTTCCGATAGAGATCGACCACCCTTCCCAGCTCGGAATACTCTTTGGCCAACCTCTGAAGTTCCGTCTGATTGTTTATAACTTCAGGCTGGGTGAGAAGGTGAGAGAGCATATCATAGCGACGCTCCACCTCTTCTAATCTTTCAAACATCGCTGTTACTCCTTTACGGACCTTCTCTCCATCTTTAAGACTTCTTGAAGCGCGACCAAAGCTACTTCGATCTGGGGCTCGGTCGGCTCCCTTGCTGTAAGCCTTTGGAGCCAAAGTCCTGGTTGGATGATCAAGCGGGCCCCTCTTCGATCTCTTTTCCGATCGGCAAGCCGGATGATCTCATAGGAGAGTCCCGCAATCAAGGGAATAAAGACAACCCTTGAAGCCACCTTATATCCAAATGGGAGGTGGTGAGGAATGAGGGCAAAGACCAGAATGGAGACCACCATGACGATGAGGAGAAAGTTCGTCCCACATCTCGGATGGAGGTAACCGTAACCCTTCACCCTTTCGACATTTAATGGCTCACCTGCCTCAAAGGCAAAGATCGACTTATGTTCAGCGCCATGATATTGAAAGACCCGCTCAATCTCTTTGAAAAAGGAGATGGCCCGAATATAGGCTAAAAAGATGGCCAGCCGGATGAGGCCATCGATGAGATTGAAGAGCAATCCGCTCGTGGCTAAGATTGGAAAGAACCACTTTAATCCCTTTGTCATAAAGAGAGGGACGAGAAAGAAGAGAAAAATCCCAAATGAGAGGGCCAGCCCAAAGGTGAGGCCCATTGTCCAGGAACCGATCTCCTTCTTACCCTCCTCTTCGGGAAGGGCCTGGTTTGCAGAAAAATGGAGCGCTCGTATGCCCAGTGCCAGGGCTCCGATGAGTGCAATGACCCCTCTCATCAGAGGAAACTTAAATAAGTGACTCTTCTCTGAGAAGAAGTTCAATCCTTCCCTCTTCACCACGATCTCGCCATCGGGTTTACGCACAGCGATTGCCATGGCGTGTGGAGACCGCATCATCACCCCTTCGATCACAGCCTGGCCACCGACGCGCATTGGCCCACCCTCCTTTTTGGGTATAAACCAGTTCCTTAGAGAACGTCCCCAGGAAGGGTTTGGTCTCCTTAATCGCATTAGACGCCTCCCGATAAACTAATGCAGTATTCCCGACTTTAAGAGGTGGTAGGGGGTGAGGGTGTGAGAACCTCTGGGTATTTTATGGTGTATCGGATGCCGAGTTTCCAAAAGGGGTAAGAAAAACCACTCTGACTCATTCTGTCTTTTCAATCTTCTCTCCGTACTTCTTCTTAAACCGTTCGATCCGTCCTGCGGAGTCCACAAATTTCTGTTTGCCCGTGAAGAAAGGGTGGCAATTCGAACAGATTTCAACATGAATCTCCTTCTGCACACTCTTTGTCTCGAAGGTTGCTCCGCAGGCGCATTTGATCACCGCATCATAGACCTTAGGGTGAATATCCTTTTTCATCTCTTTTGCCTCCACATCCATTTTACGGATTTTCCTCAAATTTTCAAGAGGTTATTAAATTGGCTTTGGGTTGGGTCAATAATCTGACGAAGCTACTGGTTCATCGAATCGAGAAATTCCCGATTGTTCTTGGTGGCATGCATCTTCTCGAGAAGGAACTCCATGCTGTCCACAGAGTTCATCGGCTGAAGTACCTTTCTCAGGAGCCAAATCCGATTCAGATCATTGGGATCTAATAGAAGCTCTTCCTTTCTCGTGCCAGACCGCTGAATATCAATGGATGGAAAGACCCTGCGGTCCACCAATCGTCGATCGAGATGGATCTCCATGTTTCCGGTTCCCTTAAACTCCTCAAAGATCACCTCATCCATCCTACTGCCGGTATCGATCAAGGCCGTGCCAATAATGGTGAGGCTCCCTCCCTCTTCGATATTTCTGGCTGCACCGAAGAACCGCTTGGGTTTCTGGAGGGCATTGGCATCGATCCCTCCTGAAAGGACCTTGCCACTCGGAGGCACGACCGTATTATAAGCCCTGGCTAATCGGGTGATGCTATCCAGAAGGATCACCACATCCTTCTGATGCTCAACCAGCCGTTTCGCCTTCTCGATCACCATCTCTGCCACCTGGACATGACGCTGGGCTGGTTCGTCGAAGGTGGAGCTAATGACCTCCGCATCCACAGAACGTTCCATATCCGTCACCTCTTCAGGCCTCTCGTCAATGAGCAATACGATGAGATTGATCTCCTTATGATTCTTCGTGATGCTGTGGGCAATCGTCTGCAGGAGCATGGTCTTGCCTGTTCGCGGAGCCGCCACGATAAGGCCTCTCTGTCCTTTGCCGATCGGAGTGAGCAGATCCATCACTCGGGCAGAGTAGTTGTTTCTTTCCCCATCCAGCTCAAGGGAGATCTTCTCATTGGGATAGAGGGGCGTCAGGTTATCGAAGAGAATCTTGTCCCGTGCAACCTCTGGATCTTCATAGTTGACCATCTCCACTTTTAACATGGCGAAATAGCGTTCGGTGTCTTTGGGTGGACGGATCTGTCCTGATACGGTATCACCGGTTCGGAGATTGAATCGCCGTATCTGTGAAGGGGAGATATAGATATCGTCCGGTCCTGGCAGATAGTTGTAATCGGGTGCCCTCAGGAATCCAAATCCATCCGGTAGGATCTCCAGCACCCCCTCACCAAAGATCAGACCATTCTTCTCCGTCTGGGCCTGAAGGATGGCAAAGATAAGATCCTGCTTCCTCATCCCGGATGCGCCCTCGACATTGAGATCTCTGGCGATCTTCGTTAATTCATTGATCTTCTTCTTCTTCAAGTCTTTGATATTCATAGTCCTTCTTCTACCCTCCTCATCGGACCCACCATTGGAAAGTCGATGACTTTCTAACGGGGTTAACTCTTATCGTTTGATCTTCTGTAAGTTAATCTTCATGAGCTCTTGGAATATCTCTCTTGCCTCTCTCCGTGTCTTCTGGATAGAGCCTTCATTTCGAACGATGTAGTCTGCAAGCTTTATCTTCTCCTCAAGGGCCAGCTGGCTGGCAATGATTCTTCGAGTCTCCGTCTCGCTCATACCAGACCTCTTCTTAAGCCTTGCGATCTGTTGGGACTTTGTTGAGGTCACGACAACGACCTTGTCCATCTCCTGATGAAACCCTGTCTCAACGAGCAGGGGGGCATCGAAGATGACAATGGCATGAGGGTCTTTTCGTCCAATGGCTCTCACCCTCTTAACCAACTCTCTCTTGATCCGGGGATGAAGGATCTGGTTTAACAATCTTCTCTGTTCGGGATCGGCAAAGGCTTTCTCTGCTAAGCTCTTGCGGTCAATCGTCTTATCTTGATTCAGTATCTCCTTACCAAAGAGGCGAATAATCTCTCTCCAGGAAGGCCGAAGAGGTTCAACCAGTTCTCTGGCAATCTGATCAGCGTCAATGAGGTAGGCCCCTTCCTTCTCAAATATTCTGGAGACGGTTGTCTTTCCGCTTCCGACACCTCCCGTGACTCCAACGATGAGCATCCCTCTCCTTTGGCTTTTCGATGTTTAGGGTTACGGCTGCGAACCCGTTTCGTTTAGAGTCAGACGGTTACGTCAAATTCTTAAGCCGATAAACGTTACCGAATGACGATACGGGTATCGTCACCGTTACCTTTAGATGAAACCCTGGCGTTCTCATTAAATGTCGAGGCGTCTGACAAAGAGTGCATTCTCTTCGATGAAGTGGCGCCGCTGTTCCACCTCGTCACCCATCAAGATGCTGAAGGTTTCGTCCGCCTCGATGGCATCCTCCACCCTCACCTTGAGGAGGGTCCGTTTCTCCGGGTTCATCGTCGTCTCCCAGAGCTGTTCCGGATTCATCTCTCCTAAACCTTTATATCTTTGGATGGAAAGACCCTCTCTCCCCAAGTGGCTGAGTGATTCAAGGAGGTCTTCCATCTTCTCAATTCTCACCTGCCTTCCCTTCTCGACCAGGATGTAGGGAGGTGGCGCCATCTCCTGAATCTCTTGATAGGCCTGGAAGAGGTTTCGATATTCGACAGAGGCGATGAGATCCCAATGGACCCTGCAGCGAAGACTCTTCCCTCCGTTCGACTCCTGGACCTCAAAGCCATAGAGATCATACTCCTCATCTCGGTAAAGATCGAAGACTTCAAACCCGATCTTTCTCAAACGCTTCTGGAGATCCGCAATCTTCCCCTTCTCCTCAAAGATCGCTTTGCTCTTGACCTCCTGTTCAAGAAGGAAATGGAGAAGGGATCGGGGAATCCCTTTCTTCTGGAGTCTCTGGCTCAGGTCGTGAAACAGGTAGATCTTATCCAACAGATGGGCCAGCCGCTTCTCGGCCAGCTTCTTCTTCGTCTTCTCCACCGTCACTTCGCTCTTGGCAATCGCGCGGTTCATCAGATAGCGGTTAAACTCCTCCTCATTCTTCAGATAGATCTCATTCTTTCCCTCAGCTACCTTGAACAGAGGTGGCTGGGCAATATAGAGATATCCCTTCTCAATCACCTCAGGCATCTGGCGATAGAAGAAAGTGAGGAGCAGGGTACGGATATGCGAACCATCCACGTCTGCGTCGCTCATGATGATGATGCGATGGTATCGGATGCGATGGATATCGTAGTCCTCCTTCCCGATCCCTGCGCCCAAGGCAGAGATGAGAATCCGAATCTCCTCGTTGGCCAACATCTTGTCGAATCTTGCCTTCTCCACATTGAGAATCTTCCCCTTGATGGGAAGGATGGCCTGTGTGGTGCGATCCCGACCCTGTTTGGCTGATCCACCTGCTGAATCTCCCTCAACGATGAAGATCTCGCTTCGTGCAGGATCTTTCTCTTGACAGTCGGCAAGCTTTCCAGGAAGCGAATCGGCCTCTAAAGCGCCCTTTCTCCGACTCAACTCCCGTGCCCTTCGAGCTGCCTCTCTTGCCCGGGCGGCATCGATCACCTTGGTGATGATCTTCTTGGCTAAGGATGGGTTCTCTTCAAAGAAGCTTCCCAATTTTTCATTCACTAAAGCCTCGACCAGTCCCTTCACTTCACTGTTTCCCAGTTTGGTCTTGGTCTGTCCTTCAAACTGTGGCTCTGGAATCTTCACGCTGATCACCCCAGCCAGTCCTTCACGCGTGTCATCGCCTGTGATGTTCTCTTTGATCCCTTTGAGCAGATTGGCACTGGTCGCATACTGGTTGATCGTTCGGGTCAGGGCGGTTTTGAATCCGATGAGGTGGGTCCCTCCCTCATGGGTATTAATGTTGTTAGCAAAAGAGAAGAGATTCTCCGTATATCCATCGTTATACTGGAAGGCGATCTCGACCTCTATTCCGTTCTTCACCCCCTGGATATAGACCGGTTTGGGATGGATCACATTCTTATTCTTATTGAGAAATTCAATAAAAGAGAGGATGCCGCCCTTATAGTAGAAATCGTGTCGCTTCCCTGTTCGCTCGTCTTCGATGCTGATGGACAACCCCTTATTCAAGAAAGCGAGTTCTCTCAACCTCTGAGAAAGGAGGTCGAAGCTGAACTGGATCGTTTCAAAAATTTCAGCATCGGCTTTAAATCGGACCTGAGTCCCCGTATGTTTCGTCTTGCCGGTGATCTCCAGTTTTGTCTTGGCCTCTCCTCTTTCATAAACCTGGTGATAAACCTTTCCATCTCTCCGGATCTCGAGGTCGATATATTCTGAAAGGGCATTGACCACGGAGAGGCCTACTCCATGAAGGCCTCCGGAAATTTTGTAACTCCGATTATCAAACTTTCCTCCCGAGTGAAGTTTGGTCATGACCACTTCGACGGCTGGCCTTTTCTCCTTCTCGTGGAGATCGACAGGGATTCCCCGACCATTATCACGGACCGTCACGCTCTGATCGATATGGATGATCACCTCAATCTTGTCACAATAGCCGGCCAAAGCCTCATCAATACTGTTATCCACCAGTTCGTGGACGAGGTGGTGAAGACCTTCTACACCGGTATTACCAATATACATGGCAGGCCTTTTCCGAACGCCAGAGAGGCCCTCTAAGACCTTGATCTGTTCTGCAGTATAGAGATCAGATATCTCCTTCATTCATTCTCCTTGGACTAAGGTTGATCATTCCTATGGAACGATGGCTTTACATTCTCATCGGCATAATAATGCAGATTTGTTGGGAAGGGGTCTCAAAAGAAGTCGGTCTTATGACACCAGGGCTTCCTTCATCTTTCAACTCCATCTGGATATCTTCAGTATCAATCGATTGGATGGCTTCCATTAAATACCTGGCATTGAAACCGATCTCAATCGGAGGCCCTTCATATTGAATATCTACCTCTTCCCTGGCATCCCCATAATCTTGATGGTAAGAGCTGAGTTCCATCGAACTCTTCTTTAAGTTGAGCTTAATCCCTTCTGCCCTTTCACTCACCATGGTGGCAACCCTTCTTAAAGATCCATAAATCATCTCTTTTCCAACCTTCAACCGCTTATCATTATTCTTTGGTATGACCTGTTCATATTCGGGGAATTCCCCCTCAATCAAACGGATGATCATCAAAGATTTCCCTACCTTAAAGAAGGCATGGGTGCTATTACAATAGACGCCCATCTCCTCGTTCCCCTCTTTATCTCCCAATAACTTTCTTAACTCTAAAATCCCCTTTTTAGGAAGAATAACCCCTTTTTCAATCCCTTTGACCACCTGTGTTTCTCTTTCCATAAGAGAGAGACGATGTCCATCTGTTGCGACCATACGGATTGAATCTTTTCCTGATATCTTCTGTTGTGTAAAAAAAATTCCATTTAGGTGATATCGTGATTCTTCGTTGGAGGCGGCAAAGAAGGTCTTCTCAATCATTTCCTTAACGATCTGTGTTGGAATTTTGGTAAATAACTTCTCCTGCCAAGTGGGTAGAGATGGAAATTCTTCTGGATCGAGCCCAGCAATATTGAAGACCGATTTTCCACATTTTAGGTAGATCCAGTGATTCTCCTTCTTTTGAATCTGGATTGGCTGTTCAGGTAATTCTCGAACGATCTCATATATCTTTTTTGAGGAGATAGAGGCTTTCCCTTCCTCTTGAACCTGAGCGCTCAATTCTTCCTGAATCCCTGTTTCAAGATCAGTTCCAGTTAGAAAGAGTGAATTTCTCTTCCACTCCATATAGATGTGGGAGAGAATGGGAAGGGTTGTCTTTCTTCCTGCGATTCCTTGCATGAGTCCTAATCCTTTTAAGAGCTCTCTCTTCTCGATTTCAAAGTAGGCCATCTTTTCCTCCTATGATGTTAAATCTATTCAAATATTAATTCATAATCTTCTATCTCTGTGGAATTGAGGAAAAAGTGAGTAAATTATGGATAGAATAGATACTTTAATATGGAATTCCATATGAAGAATAAAAAGAAATATTTAAGAATTAAATCTCTCTTCTTAAAAAACCTCCTTTTTACACAATCTTTAAACTTCATTTATGACTTAATACGAGTTTTTAAGTTCTCAATCATATCCTTCAAGGATGGGTCGCTCAACATTCGCTCCTCCACTTTTTTGATAGAGTGGAGTACCGTGGAATGGTCTTTACCTCCAAATTTTTCTCCGATTTCCACTAAAGAGGCATCGGTCAGTTTTCGAGAGAGATAGATAGCAATCTGACGGGGGATGACAAAACCCTTATTCTTTCGTTTTACCTTGAAATCTGAAATTTTAATATTGAAATGGTTAGCAACAACCTTTTGCACCCCCTCTATTGAGATCAGTTCTTCCTTGGGTTTAATAATATTCTTTAGAACTTCTTTGGCCAAATTGAGGTCAATCGGTGTCTGGGATAGAGAGGCAAAGGCCCCAATCCGAATGAGACAACCTTCCAACATCCGGATATTTGAATCGATCTGAGAAGCTAAGAAGAAGGCCACGTCATTGGGAAGATGAATATTTTCATTTTCAGCTTTCTTTCTGAGAATGGCTACCTTCGTCTCAATATCCGGAGGTTGAATGTCCGCGATCAATCCCCACTCAAATCGTGAACGCAGACGCTCCTCAAAATTGGGAATATCCTTTGGAAATTTGTCGCTCGTGACAACAATCTGTTTTCTTGACTCATAGAGGGAGTTAAACGTGTGGAAGAATTCAGCCTGTGTTCTCTCCTTTCCGGCAATGAACTGGATGTCGTCAATCAGTAGGATATCCATCCTTCGATATTTATTTCTGAACTCCTCCATCTTCTCAAAACGGATCGAGTTGATCATCTCATTGGTAAATTCCTCTGCTGAAGTATAAAAGACCTTTTTCACATCAGGAAGAATGTGATGCTGGAAGATGTGGTTTCCGATTGCATGAAGAAGGTGTGTCTTTCCTAAACCCACGCCTCCATAGATGAAGAGAGGGTTGTAATTCTTAGCAGGCTGGTTGGCTACCGCAAGACAGGCGGCATTGGCGAACTGGTTACTCGCTCCAACAACAAAATTATCAAAGGTATATTTCGTATTAAATGGTGGCCGAACCTGGGAGAGCCCAGGTGAGGCGGAATTATCCTGAGAAGAGACGATGGCATTCTTTCCAACCTCTCCACGCTTTGTAGGATCGTTTCTAATTTTAAATTGGAGATGAAAAGGTTTCTGTGTTAGAAGAAAGAAGGCCTCTCTGATTTGGCTGGAATAATGCTCATTGATCCATTCCCGGAAGAAACGGTTCGGAACCTCCATTTCTACCTTCTCTCCATCCACCGAAAGAAGTTGAATGGGTTTGATCCAAATATCGAAATTTTGCGGACCAATCTTCTCCTTTAGAGAATCGGTCACCTTAGACCAGAGATCTTCCATGGACAAGACCTTGGGCGTGCCAGTGATGACATGGATAAGACAGATGGAATGGACAGACCAGACCCAAAAAGAAGAACTTATTCATTTT
>CAKZKY010000378.1 GCA_937124575.1 uncultured Pseudomonadota bacterium
AGGGGTGTAATCAATCACGACATGAGTCCCGCTCACTTTAAAGCCTGACTTTTTAATATAGTTACGGAAGTTATAAAAATCCTGGTCCGACTCGATGAGTATAAAAATATCAAAATCGAGGGTCTTGACTGGCTCAAGATAATAGGCCAAAGCATGAGCACCGCCAATGGTATAGTCTTTAATCACACTGATCTTCTTTAATTTATTCAGCCTTTTAATAACTTTCTCTTCCATCTGCTGCCATTTTAAGAAATACCCCTCTATTTGTCAAAATATCTTTTTGAGAGTTATGAAAAATTGCCTTTTGCTCCTGGATGACGCGCTTAGGCCTGACCTGCCTAACGCAGGCAGGCTTAAGCAGAAATCACTAAAAACGATTCCGCAGATTTTTCCTCAGGCTACTTCTAAAAATGCCATCCCTTTTTATAGACCTCACCGATATAACTCATGGCCCTTTTAGTTAGGGATAAAAACCGATTCGGATCCTTTGAGCACAATTAAAAAAGGAGTTAGTCAAAAAACTAACTCCTCAACTGTTTGGTGCCTGAGGCCGGAGTTGAACCGGCACGGTGGGGGACCACCGAGGGATTTTAAGTCCCTTGCGTCTACCAATTCCGCCACCCAGGCTTTTTTGTGGAGCGTGATTTATAACTCGTAATTCGTTATCAATCATTTATACTCTTTGACGGTTTTTGTCAAGATATGTTAGATATTTAAAAGTAATTTTTTTGACGCGATACACGGTTACAGATACGTTTATTGAGGAAGGAGAAAGCCATGCGGTCAGATCAGATGAAAAAAGGAATGGAACGAGCGCCTCACCGTTCTCTCTTTAAGGCGCTTGGGTTGACCGATCGTGAGATCGAACAGCCCATGATTGGCATTGCCAATTCTGCCAATCAGGTCATTCCAGGCCACCTCCATCTACAGCAGATCTCAGAAGCGGTGAAAGCCGGTGTCCGGATGGCAGGAGGAACACCTCTTGAATTCTACACGATTGGAATCTGTGATGGCATCATAATGGGACATGAGGGGATGAAGTATTCCCTGAGTTCCAGAGAGTTGATTGCCGATTCCGTTGAATCCATGGCCATGGCCTACCCCTTTGATGGTCTGGTTCTCATCCCAAACTGCGACAAGATCACACCAGGAATGCTCATGTCAGCTGCTCGTCTCAATATTCCGACCATCCTCGTCAGTGGTGGTCCCATGCTGGCCGGACAATTCCGTGGAAAAGAGATTGATCTGGCCACGCTCTTTGAAGCTGTTGGCAGGGCCAAATCAGGAAGAATCTCCTTTGATGAGTTGACGGAGATGGAAGGGTGTGCCTGTCCTGGTATTGGCTCCTGTGCAGGAATGTTCACGGCTAATTCCATGAATTGCCTCTCCGAAGTTCTTGGCCTCGCCCTCCCCTATAATGGAACAATTCCTGCTGTTCATGCAGACCGGCTCCGCCTGGCAAAAGAATCTGGCATTCAGATCATGGAGCTGGTTAAAAAAAATCTTCTTCCCTCCAAGATTTTGACTAAAAAAGCCTTTGAGAACGCGATCACGGTAGATATGGCCTTTGGAGGTTCAACCAATACCTCCCTCCACCTGCCTGCCATTGCAAAAGAAGCCGGGATCTCTCTTCCTCTTCAAACCTTCAACAAGATAAGTGACCGGACGCCACACCTCTGTAACCTCTCCCCTGCAGGCCCCCATCATCTTCAGGACCTTCATCGTGCAGGTGGCATTCCTGCTCTCATGGCAGAACTGAGTCGAAAAAAGTTGATTCACGGAGATGCAATAACTGTCACCGGGAAAACAGTCTCTGAGAATATTAAAGGGAAAAAACAGCTCGACCCTGAAGTCATACGGCCCCTTGAGAATCCCTACCATCCTGTTGGAGGATTGGTCTTTCTCTTTGGGAACCTCGCTCCTGAAGGTGCGGTAGTCAAACGCTCAGCTGTTGATGAGACCATGCTCAAACACCAGGGGTCTGCACGGGTCTTCGACTCCGAAGAGGAGGCCTTGAAAGCCATCCTTTCTAAAAAGATCCGAAAAGGGGAAGTCCTTGTGATTCGATTCGAGGGCCCCAAAGGTGGTCCGGGAATGAGGGAGATGCTCGCTCCCACCTCTGCCATTGTGGGAGTGGGAATGGATCGCGAGGTGGCTCTCCTGACAGATGGCCGCTTCTCCGGGGCAAGCCGCGGTGCTGCCATCGGCCATGTCTCACCTGAGGCGGAAGCTGGAGGTCCGATTGCCGTCGTCCAAAACGGAGACCTGATCGAGATTGACATCCCCGGCAAAAAACTGAATCTTCTTGTCTCTGATGAAGAATTGAAAAATAGGCTCTCAAAATGGAAACCGAGAAAGAGAGAATTAAAGGGCTATCTCAGGAGGTATGCAAGGCTGGTCACCTCTGGCCACACAGGTGCCGTCCTTGAAGAGTAGGGAACGCAGATCTGCGTTCCCTAAAACGAAATTATTGAGAGATCAGAGTCGGTACCGCATAAGGACCTTCCCGAATGAAGGCCATGGTAGGTTTCATTCCCCTCTCCTGGTATCTACCAACTGCATACATCACGGCATTCTGAACCATCTCTTGAGCCTTTTTAAAAGAGGGCTTTATCCTCTCTCCTTTTAAGAAATCGTAACCGCACACACCTGGCAAAAGGCAATAATCTTTTCTGGGAATCTCAAGAGAACAGTAGATCAATCCCTGTTCCTTCACTTTTCTCAAAACCTTTCCCCAGACCTCAGGCTCCCACTGGTCTTTGGTAAATTTCCATCCAGGTGATCTCAATATGTTGAGATATCCATCCGGACCCTGTAATTTGAGCAGATGAATGAGGGTCCTATACTCTGGTGACCCAATGGGTTCAATCAAGTCCCTATTATTGGCCGCAATGATGATGATCCCACCCTCTTTTACTGCCGGAAGAGCACCAACGCCTGCCTTGGCTGTCTGATAGTGATCTCTTCCCACATATCCGCCATGTGTGAGTACAATATCGAACTCCTCCTCGAGGGGAATCTCCGCATAGCTCCTGATCAACTCAAAAGCTTTCATATTCGCTTCGACCATATCGCCTGCAAAGACGCGCACAAGACGCATATCCCTATCGAGATTGACATTGATTACAAAATCGACCCCAACAGTCTGGGCAACCTCAAGGGCCTCTTCATGGCATGGATTGCCTTCGAGGATGAGGTTGGTTGCATTGGGATCTTCAAGATAGATTGGACCGTGGAACTTCTGTATGGTCTTCACATCCACCAACCCTGGGCAGATCGATTTTCTGCCGCCCGATATTCCGGTAAAAAAATGGCTTTCGACCAGCCCTGTGGCAATCTTTAAATCGGCAGTATAGAAATCGCGGTTAACATAAACATGCGTTCCTCTCCGGGTCGTCCCGATGCTCTCCAATAAGTCTTGATTCTCGCAATCGTGGTCAAGGATTCTGTACTGCTGAACAACCTCCTTTCCGTACATCTCCACCTTCTCTTCATCGGTGCTTGCACGATGCATTCCTGTTGCGACGATGATCTTGATCTTCTCACTCTTAATTCCGGAGGCCTCTAAGCGTCTGAGCAAAGGCCATAGAATGCCGGCCTCCCCTTTATAGGGGACGGGCCGTGTGATGTCAGAAACCGCAATAGCTACAGAGATCTCTTCTGGAGGCTTCCCTTTCTTCCTGATAATCTCTTCCAAGGGAGGACTGCCAATGGGATTTAAGAGGGCTTCCTCAATCGCCTTTTCAGGGTCTGATAAGATATCCACCTCCTTCATCGTCAATTCAACACAGTGCGGAGGCACTAACACCTCAATGGCATTTCTGCCAAACTCAACAGAGATTTTCTTCCAGCCCTGAACATCAACTTTTTTAATGGTCTTTTTTATGTCGGACTTCATCTTTCTTATGCCCAATTTTTCAATGAAAAGGGGATCACGCTTTAGCTTGATCCCCTCCTATTTAATAATCTTGGAGGCGGCAACCGGATTTGAACCGGTGAATAGCGGTTTTGCAGACCGCCGCCTTACCACTTGGCTATGCCGCCTTTTGGAGCGGGAAACGGGATTTGAACCCGCGACTTCAACCTTGGCAAGGTTGCACTCTACCGCTGAGTTATTCCCGCTTTTTCTACCGTAAAAATTACAAGATTTACCATTCAAAGTCAATAGCAAAAAGTGGCCCTTTGGGTAAGGTTGAGAGGTTAGGACTATGAAGCCAGTTTGGTCAAAGAGCTACGGTTATGGCTAATGAGTTAAAGCCCGTTGCCCTATCCTCAATACTAAACCGGCATCCTAACCTTAACCTCAACCCAGCAACTTTATCTCCCAACTAAATGATGATGGTTTTCAGGAATTTCATAAAATAATCGAATCCCGAAAGGACAGCTAATCCAAGAGCGATCCACAGAAGAGTCATTCCGATCACGTGAAAGTCAATTGATAGGTAAGGACCGTTTAATATCAGAAAGAAGATAGAGGCCATCTCAAAGGCGGTCTTATACTTTCCCATCAAACTTGGAGAGATGACGATTCCTTCCGCTACAGCAATCCCCCTCAATCCAGTGACTGCGATCTCCCTTCCAACGATGATAATGACCATCCAGAGAGGCACCCCTCTGGCAGAGATCAGGGCAATCAATGCTGTGACAATAAGCAGTTTATCGGCCAGAGGGTCCAGAAACTTTCCGAGTGTGGTCACCATCTTTCGATGTCTTGCTAAATAACCGTCCACTGTATCGGTCAATGCCACCAGAAGAAAGAACAGCGCTGTGATGATTTGAAGGGTTCTGCCTGTGCTGAAGAGCAGGATGAGGATAAAGGGGATGGCTAAAATCCGAATGATCGAGACACCGTTTGGAAGGCTCAGGATTTGCTGAGAAGTTATTTTTCCCATGAAAATGAGGTTTAAAGAATCAGGGCCTATAGGATCGGTAATGGGCCAATACTTTACGAACGTAGTCAATCGTCTCGCGATAGGGTGGAATGGTTCGTAATTCGGCAACGATATTCTCTCCTGCATTGTAGGCAGCCAGGGAGAGGCGAAGATCTTCATTAAAGAGAGAGAGGAGATATTTTAAATACCGAATCCCACCTTCGATATTCTCTCTTGGATTAAAGATATTCACAACATTCATCCGCCGGGCAGTCTCAGGCATCAATTGCATCAATCCCTTTGCCCCCTTTTTTGAGACCGCAAAGGGGTTAAATCCAGATTCGACCTTGATCATCGCTTTAACCAGTGCTGAATCAACACTATATTTTTCGGATAGCTCTTCGATAAGGGAATCGAATTGATTCTGTTCCTTTCCGAATGGAGGGGAAGAGTGGTTTCCATCTCTATCCACATCGTCCTCGCTCTCTCGAATGTAGAGTTTAAATCGGGCATCTTGGGGGCAGTTTGTAAAATGGATCACCCCATTCTCATCAACCCATCGGTAGATTCCGCTATGGGATGGGGTCGCAAATAGGAGCAGAGAAATCAGAAAAATAGAAGCAATAAAAAACCGAACCAAATTTAGGTCTCCGATTCAATCAATCCCGTTAGGGGGTAAAATTGATTAAAACCTAAATTGAGCGATTTCTTTCACCCTTCACAAGGGGGGCGGGGAGGCCGAAAAGCCTTTTAGAGCGATGACCT
>CAKZKY010000379.1 GCA_937124575.1 uncultured Pseudomonadota bacterium
GATTATTTCTCTCTTTCTCCTTGTTTTTAAATATCTTTTTACCCCTGCAATGGTAGCCGCAGAAGTGGGTTCAATGAAGTAGCCTCTCCAGCCCATCTCTCTGAAGGCTGTTCGGATCTCCTGCTCGGTTACGGCAATAACTTCCCCTCCCGTGTCTCGAATCGCCTTTAGGATTTGCTTCCCACGAACGGGGTCTGCAATTGCAATCCCCTCAGCCAAAGTATCTCTCTTCTCAATCGGAATGGTCTCCCTCCACTCTTTTCGAAAAGCCTGATAGAGAGGAGCACAAGATACGGCTTGAACCCCCACCAACCTGGGTATTTTTTTGATGCTTCCCGTCTCTTTCAATTCTCTAAATCCAATGTAAGCTCCTAACAGAAGGGTTCCGTGCCCCACAGGTAGGACGAGTGTGTCCGGAGGCCGACATCCCATCTGTTCCCATATCTCAAAAGCAAAGGTCTTTGTGCCGTGTAAAAAGTAAGGGTTCCAACAATGGCTGGCATAGTAGGTTTTTCGAGCCGCCTCCCTCGTCACTTGGGCTGTCTTCTCCCTCGAACCCTCGACCTTTATCAAATTTGCTCTGTACGTTTGAATCTGGACCAATTTTCCAGAAGAGGTCGACTGAGGGACATAGATATCACATCCGATCCCTCCCTTAGCACAATAAGCCGCAATCGCCGACCCTGCATTGCCTGAAGAGTCTTCAACCACCTTCCGAACCCCAAGCTCTTTGATTTTGCTGACAAGAACAGTCGCCCCCCGATCTTTGTAGGAGCCCGTCGGAAAGAGATAATCAATCTTAATCCATACCCTATGGTCCCCTAAATCTATCGCTTTAAGTGGGGTAAATCCTTCTCCCAGCGTGAGGATGGAACTCTCTCTTTTTATTGGAATGGCTTCCCGGTAACGCCAAAGACTTGGACCCCTCCTGAGAATCTTCTCGATGGGAAATTCGGGCCTAAATTCAAGGTCAAGCGGAGAACCACAATCACACTTCCATCGAGTCGGTTCAACGGAATAATAACGACAGCATTCTGAACAGCGGAATCTCTCCATATGATCGGGTCATCTTAATGAATAACCCCATTCTATCCCCCTCAATGAAGGAGGGATGAAGGGGGTTATCCATAAGAAGGAAAAATATCCACACAAAGAGTCGAAAAAAATCTTATGTGAAAACTAAAGGGAACATAACCCGAAAGGTGGTTTGACCTTCTCCTGACTCCATGACCATTTTCCCACCCATTCTTTTAACGAGGCGGGTAGTAATGTGAAGACCTCTGCCTTTCCCTTCACCATGCAGATATCTCTCTTTATCCTCCTCTGAAATCTGACCGGTATTCGAAATCTCGGCCACTGCCCATTCCTCTCGTTGATAGGCTCGTATGGATAGGAATCCTCCTCCCTCAGGTATTGCATTCGAAGCATTATTGAGCAGGTTGTCGAGTACCCTTTCGATATGAAGGGGATAACATCGAATCCATAAGGGAGATTCCAGCTCCCTTTCGATTAATTGAATATTGTCCCGTCTCAACTCAACCAACGTTTCTTCGTTGATCATCGCTCTCTTCTTCAATCTCTCAGAGAGATCTATAATTTCTTCTCTTCCCTCACCATGGAGGGTTAGAGCCAATTCTTGAATACGGGATGTCTCCTTTAAGATAATGTCTAAGGCCTGATCCACTTTTGACTTCTGATTTTGATACTCTCCATCGTTCAATATCTTTTGAATCCGTTTAGCAAATCCGGCTACTGCAATCGCCGGGTTTTTAAAATCGTGCAAGATATCGTCCATCTTCTCCAATCTCAGCCCTTTCATCAACTCTTTGCCGAAGAGGGTAAAAATCTCGATCTCCTCTTCAGTAAATCCAGGGTGTTGTGCCTGGGCATCGAAGGTCAGAAAATATTGAACTTTTCCGTTAACCTTTAGGGGAATATAGAGCACGGAATGGATATTTTGGATTTCGAGAAATCGTTTCAAATCAGGAGGCAGAAGATGGCTCTTCTGAGGATTGAGGATGTGAAGGTAGGTCGGAAAGATCTTCTCATTTTCAAACTCACCGAATGGACCGATCTGATCCACAATGGTCTGAATATAGGGTGCATTGGCCACTTCGAAGACCTTCCCGATCCCATGCTGGAGTTCGGGAAAGCCTGCCTCCAGAACGACATGCTTCCGGTCCTCCATCACTGAGAAGAGGGAACACCTTTGGATCCGCATGATATCAACCAGTTCGGGGATGACCAGATCGAAGACCTCTTTCATCTTTACGCCTCCCCTCTTCCCCAGCTTTAAGAAGATCTGTTCAACAATTCTGTCCTTGGTCACACTCAACTTCTGTAGGTCCATAATCCGCTTACGGGCGATGACATAGCTCACCCTTCTCGCCAACATCTCTGTAATCCTGACCTCCAGCGGAGTAAAAACCCTGCCTTCTTCTTTAAAATAAATCTGAAGGCAGCCCTCTGTATCTACATCTTTCAAAGAAAAGCGTGGGATGGAGATGGGAAGGGCTAACATGGAATGGATACCATACTTCTCGACTTTCTCTTTGCTCTTATACTTCTCCTCCTTCAAGATGTTCGGAACGAAGTAACTCCTCCGGTTCTTCACCACATCCCCAGCAATCGTATCTTCAAGGGGAATGACCTTCTCGCGGTCCTCGCTTTCGCTGGGATAGGATCCAAAGGAGACCATCTCTTCTCGTTTGGGATTGTAGATTCGGATGCTCGCAGCTTCAGCCCCAAGGAACTCTACGACATTTCTTGCCAAAACTTCGAGAATCTCTTTCTCAGTGAGGGAGGGATTGATATCTAAAATCGTATCCGCCTGATGGATGACTTGGTCGATGTAATGAAAGAGAACCTTCTCCTTGATCAGGCCGATTATCAAATCAACCTCCTCCGGAGATAGATGATGCCCTCTCTCCTTTAATTGACTGATGATCAAATCGATCATTTCCTGATCTGTCTGAGAAGGGATCATTTCTAAACCGTTTCTAAACTCTCAGTATCATTCGGTCGTGAAGCATTATGATTGGGGCAGCCATTTACGATAAAAAAATTATATACCTTCTGCACGAAGTGTCAATCTATAAAAAGGAGATTTCTGGCTACGAAGAATGAGATGCTTCAAACTTTTTAAATAGGATGGTGCTGTTTACCCCTCCGAAACCAGCGGAAATGGAAAGACCAATCCGAACCTCTTTCTTCCGTGCCTCGCGAGGGACATAATCCAGATCGCATTCTGGATCTGGAAATTCATAATTGAGAGTAGGATGGATGATTCCCCTTTCGATGCTCATAAGGACAGCAATCGCTTCCACGCCGCCTGCTGCACCCAACAGATGGCCCGTGATCGATTTGGTGGAGCTGATGGGAATCTCATAGGCCTTCTTTCCGAAGACATCCTTCAACATCCTCGTTTCGACCTTATCATTGAGCAGAGTGGAGGTGCCATGGGGATTAATGTAATCCACCTCTTCGGGAGAGACTCCTGCGTTCCGAAGGGCATCTTGCACCGCCTTCCCTAATGCCTTTCCATTGGGATCGGGTTCAGTGAGATGAAAGGCATCCGCCGTCATTCCGAATCCGACGACCTCTGCATAGATATGAGCCCCTCTTCTTCGGGCATGTTCCAATTCCTCGAAGATGAGCACTCCTGCGCCTTCACCCATCACGAATCCGTCCCGCTCGCGGTCAAAAGGTCGGCAAGCTCGTTGAGGCTCATCGTTTCGGGTGGACATCGCCCTAAGGACGTCGAATCCCCCAAAGACATAGGGAGTGATGCAGGCATCTGCTCCACCGGTTATGACCACATCCTCCATGCCTCCTTGAATCTGAAGAATACCGTTGCCCATAGCGTGCGTGGCTGAGGCACACGCTGTTGAGAGGGCAAACGAAGTTCCACGGATCGTAAAATACTGGGCAATATGGGAGGTAATGGCACTGAGGTAGATATTCGGCAGGGCAAAAGGAGAAACGCCACGAACGCCCCTGTTTAAAAAACGCTCATGATAATGTTCTAAAAGCTCCATAGACTCTACGCTGACACCAAGGATCACTCCCACCCTAAATGGATCGATCCCTTTGAGGTGATACTCAGCTCCGTGGTCATGGGGATTATCGCTCTCAGATTCCCTCTTCTCTAATTGAAGACCTGCATCTTCGATCGCCAATTTCGTGGCGGCAATGGCAAATTGAGAGGTCCTTCCAAAATATTTCGAATGTTTCGATCGCTCCATATAATGGCTAAGTTCAAACCCCTCGATGGGTGCTCCGATCTGGCATCGGTATTGACTCATATCGCAGTTTGGAAACTCGATTCGTTTGAAACAGGATCTCCCTTGGATCAGACTCTCCCAGTAAGTTTCTTTTCCAATCCCCACGGGTGTAACAGGCCCCACCCCAGTAACGACCACACGCCTCTTATCATTACCCAAATTCATATCCTCCCCATATGTTCATGATATTTTTATCATTTGTCCATTTTTTGTCAAGGCGAAAAAGAGGGCAAATTTAATAAAAGCCATCGTCTCTGAAAACAGGAGGCCGGGCCATTGTAACTTTATATGAACCTGAATCATGCGTGAAAAATATCTTGTATTAATGTTTGGCCAAGGTAAAATGCTTATCAGAGCTCCATTTGAGAGTTGTCTCTTAACATATCAAAAAGTTAGGTTAAGGAACGATGCAAAAACGCACTCCTCGGCACGTTATTATTTCGTTTACCGGGAATTCTCTTACCCATTTTGGTGGCATCTATTTACTGCAATCCTTCTTCAAGCGATTAAAGTTACGAAAACAATTGCGTCATTATCTTCAATTCAATCAACGCAACAACCGGTACACCATCCCCGAGGAGATATTGGCAATAGTTTACCCCATCTCATTAGGCTTGGGAAGGATCGAAACGTCCCACCTCTTGAAGCAAAACGGAGTTTTCCAATATCTTACGGGGCTACCTACCTATCCCAATCCAACCACTTTGAGACGTTTCCTTCTTCGAATGGCATCCTTAGGTTTATCCAAGCTATGAAGACTGCACGACCGTTTTCTCCTTTCAATGGTTCTCAAACCCAAACCTCCCACCAAGGTGATCTTCGATTTGAACTCCACTGTCCTCATCCTTTATGGCAAACAGGAGATGGCCCGGATCGGTTACAATCCCCAAAAGTGGGGTCGCCCTTCTTATCATCCTCTTCTCTGCTTCAACGGGATCACCAAAGATTTCTGGCATGGGGAACTATGTTCCGGCGATACCCATACCGCTACTGGAACCATCGAACTCCTGAAGGCCTCTTTTGCCAAATTGCCTTCCTCGGTAAAGATCGTAATTATTCGAGCCGACAAGGGTTTTTACGATCACGAGACCATCGAGTATTTGGAATCCCAGAGGGCTCTTTTCGTCATTGTGGCCAGGCTGACTGCTCCGATCAAGAGAGAAATCTCAAGCTTATCTTATCAGGTTTATTCTTCTGGTCTGGAGACCGCAGAATTTATGTACCAACCCACGAGAAGGAAAAAGAAATATCGTTTTCTGGTGGTCTGGCGTATCATCCCAGAAGACCCTACAGAACAACTCACCCTCTTTTCAATGGGCAAGTACAGTTACCAGGTTCTTGTGACCAATATGAAAC
>CAKZKY010000380.1 GCA_937124575.1 uncultured Pseudomonadota bacterium
GGTTTGTATTCCCATGTCATTTTGCCGTCTTTTTCTACCATCTTCTTTTCGGCGTAATGAAATTTAAGGCCCTTGATATAGTCCGGATCAATCTGCTTGATCTCGTCAGGTTTAAGTTCCCTTCTCTTCTCCATAACCATTTCCTCCTTTATTTAATTTTGAATCTTGAATTTTGAATTTTTAATTTTTTTATTAGGCCCAACTGGCCATATAGGGCACGCTCCTTCATCCGCAGTTAATCGTATTCCAAGCAGATCCGCTCGGGTCGCCTGGATACATCAACCTCTCTCCACCGACCTCAAAGGGTTCATCAATATCTCTTATCTGGCCGTCCACGGCCTGATGATAGGGTCTGCCTGTCGGCTTCCCTGAAGATTGCCACTGTTTTTGAATCTTTTTGCCGATTATCTTTTCTGCCTCTTCAAGCCTCAGCTGGGTGGCCATCTCAAAAATTCTTCCGGTCTCTGTTCTTGTGATGACTTCTGCGCGGGCCGCAATCGACTTAAAAACCGATGGGTCGTCAAGATTTTTCCCGATAGCCTTCATCACCTCAAACGGTGTTTTTTGCCCGAGAATGCCATCCGCAAGCGCCTCGTTAATTTTCTTGATCGCATCCCGGCTAAGATTGCCGATCAGGTCCGATGAATATCCCTGGGCAATCTCGAGGGCTTTTATATTGACCGACGGAACCATCGTTTCGACCCCTAACGTTTCGAGGGGTATATTTGCTCTGGCAATGCCAAGATCCCAGAAATCGGCCAGAACAGTCCGGAGATCGACCCCATATTTTTCTCCAAACTCAATCATGGCCCTCTCCACCGCCTCTTTTAGTTTCGGTAAATAGTAGGCATCCCATTCTGTTGACGCAATCTGCGCCGCAATCTCCTTTCGGGCCGCGTTCAGAAGGGTGAGTGACCTCTTGACCGACTCATCGCCGAGGCGATCCACCTCGGACATCAGCGCCTTCATCTTTTTCTTAAATTCACTCTCCCTTGCCGACGCCATCCCCCTCAAATCGCCCCAAAAAGTCACTGACTTTGAAAATCCGTTTTGAAATGGGTCTGAAATCCCTTGAAACGGTGTCCAAATACCCTTGAAACGGTGTCCAAATCCCCTGAAATGGTGGCCGGAAATTTTTACCCTTGGTTTTGCATGGTTTTTAAAATTCGGCCACCTCTTTTTGACGCCGTTTTGGGACGTTTCCCTTTAAAATCCAATAAGATATGGTGCTATAGCTCAATTTCAGCCTTCTGGCCGCCTCTCGGATGCCAACGGCCCTTATTTTCGCAATTAAATCGTTATCGACTTCATCGGTTTTTCCCCCCGCCCTGCAATAGAGACCGCCTTTATGGCCGTTGGGTGTGGTCAAAGACTTACCGCACCTGGCACAGAGGATTGTCGTCTGGCCGATTTTGATATTGTGTCTCTTTTCGATCTCGGCCTTTTCGTGTCGGATCGATTCGACGCAACGAGAGCTCCAGTTCTCAGGGATAAGGCTTACTCCTCCCTTTAACTTTTCCCATGCTTCATCATTCATGATATTGGGAATCATTTTTCGCCTCCACCTTTTGATTCAGATCGGGCCTCTTTATTCGCGCCATCGTTCTGTTGCACCATCCATTCGAGGACAGACGGCCAGTAAAAACGAACATACTTATCAATCACAATCGCAGGCATTCCCTTCTCGCGCCATTTCTTGAGCGTCTTCACGTCAATATCTATCTTATTTGATAGTTGTTCAATCGTAAGAATATCTTCAAACTTTATCTTCCCCATCCTGCCCTCCTCATCGTCCCTTGTTTCAAATAATCCTGTGCTTCCTCTTCGAACTTCTCTTTTTTGACCCGCTCTTCTATTTCGGTTACATCGATCTCAATGCCAAGATAATTGACCGTCGTCGCAAAAATCTTTCTGGCCGTGGCCTGGTCAATCCAGCCATGCTGCTGGGCCAGAGCAATGGAGGCTGCCGTCTGCTGGATAAGCGAAGCATATTTCGTGACATCTTTTGTTGCAAGTTCTGGCGTGACAATCGAAAAATCATAAGCTTCGTCTTCAGAAATCTTCAGATATTTTTTCTCAAGGGCCTGGTCAATTACAAAATCAAAAATCGAACTTAAGATATATTTAAAATAGAGCTGTTTTGCAGAAAGCGTTTTAAAAGTCGGAGAGGCCATCTCGACAGCGGTTGCCCGGTTAACATCGCCGCCTCCTCCGAACCAGTGCTCCGGATAATTGAGCGCGCCGAGGATGTGATTTCTGAAAAGCCTCGCCCCCTCAGACGTATCCACCGCCTTGAGATCGGGATTTTTTGCTTCAAGGGTCACCTTCTCGTTGTGCGCGTATGCAGATCCAGACTTTTTAACAAGGGCGGACACCTGTTTCTTAATCTCATTTTCATCCGCGCCGTCCACTCTGAGGTCCCAGACGAACGTGTTGATGAGCTTCCATTTATCGAGCAAATCGAATAAAAACTGCTCATACCCATCAACCCAGTCGGCCACTGAAAGCAGTTCGCTTCGGCCTCTCGGGGAGTTGGTCAGATTATTTATTGCAAAAAAGAAACATTGCCCGTCTGTCCAGGACTCCCTCATCGCCTGCGCCTTTCTGCTTAAAAAAGGATCTGCCTCCCTGTGGAGAATCGTTCTGAGCTTGGTCCTCTCCTCGCCTGCTTTTGTCTTTAGAAAAACGCCGATCACTAACTTTATATTTTCTGGGTCTGTGATGACCTCATCAATCTGGACCGGGTCGATATAGCCAAGCCTCACTCGCCCGGTCTGCTCTGCAACGAATGCGGGCAGGCATAGCTCCCCCGTAATCAGAAGCTCTCTCAGATGCTTTTCAATATACAGATCCATCCGGTTGATCGGGTCAAACCAGAAATCATCCAGAACCTTTTTAACCTCTTCGTTTTTGGCCTCATACGGAAGCCCCTCGGCAAGGATAAAATCCTTTGTCGTCTCGATCAGCCATCTTCCGAGCGGAGTATTCTCCCAGAGATAAAAACCTATCTCGATCATCCGGCTCTGCTTAAGTGGAGAGAGATTTCTGCTTGCGTCTCCGGTAAGCTTTCTCCACCCCTGATCTTCGTCCGCAAGAGAAGACGCCCTGAGCCGCTCCTTTACCTTCGCCTCAATCACACCCCCAAAAAACCGCTCAACAATCCTCTCTCT
>CAKZKY010000381.1 GCA_937124575.1 uncultured Pseudomonadota bacterium
TAATAGGTAAACTCCTGCCTAAATTGAGCATTTTCTCAAATTTCATTGGAGCGCAACCCTTTAGGGTTGCTTCTAAAGCCTGCCTGCGGCAGGGAAGCAAGGCTAATGCCTTGCGCGACAGAACACCCTTTGGGTGATTTTAAACCTGGCCCGGAGCCTGTAGCTAAAGAGGTTTTCAAAAAGAATCGCTCAAATTAGGTCTTATAAATCTATTTATCAAAAAATTTCCACAATATCAAATGGAATAAAGACAGATGTAGACAATAATAGCCCTTAATCCAGCAATAATAGCAAAAAGGGTTTAATAATACCGATTTTATTGTCACCCTGAACTCGTTTCAGGGTCTCAGGAGATGCTGAAATAAATTCAGCATGACCTTTTTATCGCTGGATTAAGGAATAGGGTTGACTGTTTGGTAATTTCTTATAAAATTAGTTGTCATATGGGAGGGTGTGCATGGAGACAATAGGGGGAGGTTCTACCATCAGGGAAGAGCGGATACTGATTGTTGACGATGAGGAGTTAGTGCGTGAGGTCTTTGCCAAGAGGCTCCAAAGGGAAGGGTATATCTGCACCACAGCCCAGAACGGGAATGAAGCCCTCCATTATTTTTATAATAATCCTTTTTCCCTCATCATCTCCGACATAAAAATGCCTGAGATGAACGGAATTGAACTGTTACGGCGAGTGAAGGCTATTGTTCCCAAGATGAAGGTGATTATGGTGACTGCTTTCCCAGAGATTGATTTAGCAGTCAGTGCGATGAGAATGGGAGCTTACGATTTTATCATCAAGCCAGCCGATCTTGACTTAATCGTTATGAGTGTCCAGAAGGCCCTTGAAAGCAAGCGGCTCGAAGAGGAGATCGATGCCTATCACAATCGATTGGAAGAGATGGTGGAAGAACGAACCGCCAAACTCCAACATGCTTATCGAATCCTGAAAAGAAGTTATCTCGATTCGGTCAAAGTTTTGGCTGAAGCGATTGATGCAAAAGATCCTTACACCCGTGGACATTCTGACCGGGTGAAGCGGATGAGTCTGGCCATTGCAAAGGCGATGGGTTTTTCCGAGAGCCAACAGGAAACCATTGAATACGGGGCGCTTCTGCATGATATTGGTAAAATCGGGATTAAAGATGTGGTTCTCCAGAAACCAGGGCCGCTGGATGCGGAGGAGTATCAGTATATCCGGGAACATCCAGTGATCGGGGCAAAGATTGTCGAGGGTGTTGAATTTTTTCAGGATAAAATTCCCATGATCCGCCATCATCACGAACATTATGATGGAAGCGGTTACCCCGACGGACTGGCAGGAGAGGCCATTCCTTTAGAGGCCCGGATCATCAGCATTCCCGATGCATTTGATGCCATGACCAGTGCGAGACCCCATCGAG
>CAKZKY010000382.1 GCA_937124575.1 uncultured Pseudomonadota bacterium
AAATATTCGATCACGGATCCCACGGTCAAGCTCGGACCCGCAATCGGTGAGGATGCCGCTGTCATCGATCCTGGAAAAGATTCTAAACATTACTGGGTGGTGACCTCTGACCCGATCACCTTCACGACGGAAGCGATTGGATATTATGGGGTTGTGGTCAATCTCAACGACATCGCAACCAGGGGGGCAACCCCAAAATATTTCCTGGCCACGCTCCTCTTTCCAGAAGGAAAATCGGATCAAAAACTGATCCATAAGATCTTTCGCCAAATTCATCAGGCCTGCCACCGTTTCAACATTTCCTACATCGGAGGCCACACAGAAATTACACCCGGACTGGATAGAATCATCCTCTCCGGCCATATGATTGGTGAAGTGAAGAAGGAAAAGCTGGTCAAGACGAGCGGAGCCAGGTCTGGAGACCTGCTTCTTATGGTCAAAGGAGTCTGTATTGAAGGGACATCCATCATTGCCAGAGAGAAGGAAAAGGAGCTTTTGAAAAAAGGAATTTCTGCTTCACTCATCAAAAAGGCGAAGGCATTTATTTTTAGACCTGGAATTGACATCTTTGATGCAGCGAGGATCGCATGTCGTCATGCTACCATTCACTCCATGCACGACCCGACTGAAGGAGGTTTGATCAACGGCATCATCGAGATGGCCATGGCCTCCGATAAAGAGTTCGAAGTCGATCTTTCCAACGTCTTTGTCTATGAAGAGTCGAGAATCCTATGTGACCAATTGGGCATCGACCCTCTGGGAACGATTGCATCTGGATCATTGCTCCTGACTATTTCTCCCAAAGACCTTCCAGCCCTTCAAAAGGCTTTTCAAAGAACTCCTATTCCCATTCGGGTTATTGGCAGAGTTAAGCGGGGTCGTGGAAAAGCCTTCGCAATGGAAGGGAAAAGAAAAAGAGAATTGAAACCCTTGCCTCGTGATGAGATTCTTAAAATCTATTAACCTAATCAACCACAAAGACAGGTAACTTAGAGCTTCAACTCTGCATGTGGACGATCGTAATGGCGAAGCCGCTCCTGGGCCTTTCAAAAAACGTTAGAAACCTCGGCTGGGTCAGTCTCTTCAATGACATTGCCAGTGAAATGATCTATCCTCTTCTTCCGCTCTTCCTAAATACGGTGCTTGGAGCAGGGGTGGTCTTCATCGGGATCATTGAAGGGATTGCAGAAAGTGTTTCCAGTTTTTTAAAGCTCTTTTCCGGCTGGGTTTCTGATCGTTTTCGAAAGAGAAAAGGGATCATTCTTTTGGGATACTTACTTGCCGCTATCAGCCGCCCCTTCCTCGGATTGGCGACCTCCGCCTATCATGTCCTCTTTCTCCGCTTCTTTGATCGAATTGGCAAGGGAGTGAGATCGTCACCAAGAGACGCACTTCTCTCTCAATCCTGTGGCGAACAGGAGCGTGGCAAAGCATTCGGCTTTCAAAGGGCGATGGACCATGCTGGCGCCACGATAGGACCTTTAATTGCTTCTCTGCTGATGGCTGTCTTCACGGACAATCTCAGAACCATCTTTCTCTTCGCCTTTATTCCATCTCTTTTCTGTTTGTGGATACTTTGGCGAGGCGTAACGGATATCCCCCCGGCTCAACCAACCAATCTTGAAGGATTAAACCCTTTTTCTCCCCCAAAACTGAACTGGAAGGGATGGAACCGTCAATATAAATATTTCCTTCTCATCATCACCCTCTTCACGCTTGGCAATTCAACCGATGCCTTTCTCCTTCTCCGGGCGAAGGATCTTGGGATCC
>CAKZKY010000383.1 GCA_937124575.1 uncultured Pseudomonadota bacterium
CCCTGGACCATCAGAAAGAAGAGGATGATCTCACCGGTCTCCATCTTCAAAACCTGTGCTCCGAAGATGGAAGCCATGATGATGACCGTTTCAATTCCTTCGTTATAAATCAAATAGGCTGCTAAAAACTTTGTTAACTCTTTAAAGGTCCGGATCCGACCGAAAGTATGGCGAAGGCGGATAAAACCTTCTTTGAAATAACTACTCTCTGGCGAAAGAGGAATCTTAACTGCCCTTTCTTTTAGAAAGAGAAAGGTCGGAAGGGAGAAGATAAACCACCAGATGGAAACCGAGAGAAAACAGTCCTGGACTGAAAAAAAGTTTTCGGGAAATCCAAGGACTTTGGGATACTGCAACATCACCAGATTAATGGCTAAGAGGGCTCCTCCGCCGATATAGCCCAAGGCCCATCCAAAGCCTGAAATTCTTCCGATATTCTGATCATTCGATATCTCGGGAAGAAAAGCATTGTAATAGACATTGCCGCCGGCAAACCCAATATTGGCGATGATGAAGAAGATCGCCCCCTTCCAGTAATTTCCTTCACGAACAAGATAGAGAAGACCGGTAAAGAGAACAGCGGTGTAGCAGAAGGCCATGAGAAACCGCTTTTTCGCACCAGAGACATCTGCCACTGCACCTAAAAACGGGGCAAGGATGGCCGAGATGAGCATGCTGAGCGATACGGAAAAGGTGAAGAAAGAGGCACCATGAAGACGGTATCCAAGAAGCTCGACCCCTTTCTCTCCTCCGGCTACCACAGTGGCAAAGTAGTGGTTAAAGATGACGGCAAGAATCGTGGTGGCAAAGGCCGAATTTGCAAAATCATACATGGCCCAGCCGAAGATCTCTCGTTTTGGAATGGACATGGTTTTTCTGAGGATCAAATAGGGAGAAGTTCACTTAATAAAATCACCCTATCACCCGATCTCCCTGTCTTTTTTTAGTTATATGGTTCGAATCTCCTGTCGCATGAAGATGAGATAGCAGATTCCAAAACAGAGAAGTGTGATCGCAACAATCGAAATGATATGAGGAATGACGATGTAGATGCTTTCAAGGAGGGGAAGTGGGTTCTGGAAACGGCTCATTGAAAATCTTTCCAGTGGCCCCATTAAGATCAAACCCCTGGTCGTTTTCCTCATCGGATCGAGGATGGTGGTCGTGGCATCACTGTAAAGCACCATAGGAGAGAAGGAAGAAATGACTCTTTGGATCCGCTCATGTCGGATCAGCATATCCGCATCCACTCCGGAAGCCGTCTTGCTGACGGGAGCAACGGCATCAGCAACAACACTTGCTCCCAACCCAACAAAGAAAGAGAAGAATATCCAGATGGCCAAAGATGCCAGGGCAGAGGTGGCCGTGCTCCGGAAGATGACAGAGGAGAGAATCGATATCCCTAACCAGAAAGAAATGTAAAGAAGGCTGATGATGATATAGATGACCAGACGCCATACCTCTTCGACGCCTGGAACGACGCCAACCAATCGAATGCCCATCCCCGAAATAAGAAGTACGGTTGCCACCAAGGTGATCGCAATGATGGTTACACCAGAGAGAAATTTCGCATTGATGATTGAGTCACGGAAAATCGGCTGAGAAACTAATTTCGACAAAGTTCTTGACACCTTTTCCCGATTGATCGAATCAAAGCCCAAAAAGATGCCCAGAAGAGGACCGAAAAAACCGATGAATTGAACAAAAGAGAAGAGTTTTCCGGTTGATGTGAAGAGAAGCAAAAAGATGAGTGTCGGTTTTGCCATCCCTTTTAGTTCTTCTTGAATCGCCATACCAACCATGGATGTGATGATCACACCCACCATCACAATCAGAGCTGAGATCAGAAGAAATCGGATGCTATTGAAATGATCCCCAAGCTCCTTTCTGAATATCGTCAACATTCCGTGCACTTTAAGCCTCCTTAAAGTACTTCATATAGATTTCTTCAAGGGTATAGTCTTGCTGATTCACTCCCAACTTTTTCTTTGCAAGCTCTTCAATTGGACCGATAGCCACCAAATGACCATTGATCATAATTCCTACCCGATCACAGATCCTCTGGACCTGGTCGAGCAGGTGGGAGGAGAGAAAGAGTGTAATGTTCTTTTCTCGGCTCAATGAATGGATGAGGTCAAGCATCCGGTTTGTTCCGTCGGGGTCGAGACCGATGGTGGGCTCATCAAGAAAGAGCAGTTTCGGCTCCTTGATTAAAACTTCGGCAATCCCAAGCCGCTGCCTCATCCCTTTTGAATAAGTGCCCACCTTCTTTGAAGCCTCTCCTGAAAGGCCAACCATCTCCAGCCAATAGTCAATCCTCTTCTCCGCGATTTCATCGGAGATTCGGTTCAACCGGGCAATATAGCGGAGATTCTGCCTTGCATCCATATCATCATAAAAACCGACATTCTCAGGAAGGTAGCCCACCTTCTCTTTTACTTTGAAAGGCTCTCGGACTGGATCAAACCCAAGGACGCTCACCTTCCCTGAGGTGGGTTCCGTAAGTCCCAGAAACATGAGCAGGGTAGTTGTTTTACCTGCTCCATTCGGCCCGAGGAAACCGAACACCTCTCCCTCTTGAATCTGGAGTTGAAGGTTATTGACGGCTGTTTGGGTTCCGTATCTTTTGGTCAATCCCTCTGCCTGGATGATCGCCTTTCCTTCCACGTTAACGCCTCCCCAACCAGATGAACAGAGCACACAACCCTGCGATGACAAAGACGATGATACCAATTCCAATCCATCCCCAAGCCGTAGAAGCTCTTACCGTCGTTCTCAATTCCACGGTTTTGCTGCTTCCTCTTTCACCATCAACCATGAGTCCTACAGAGTAATCGCCAACCAGCGCTTCTTTGGCTGGAGTAATAGTGACTTCCACCTGTTTCAATGCCCCGGGCTCCAAGGCCTCAAGCTTTTCTGGATTGAACTTAACCTCCCAGTTCTCCGGCTTAAACGAAGAGAAACTGATGTTACGATTGACGGCGGATCCGTTGTTTTTGACGAAGAGAGAGACGATCGCTGGTTTTCCCACCATCGTCTCCACTGACAGGATGCCCGTTGGAGTTCCTGCATCCAATTTATAGATTCCGGTGAGCACGACCATTAACTTTGCCTCAGCTTTTTGTTCTCCAGAACTGATTCTTACCAAAATGGGATACTCCCCCGCCTTCGCTTCTCTTGGAGGTGAAACCTCCACTGCAACGGTTTGGCTCTGGCCGCCCTTCATTCGGAGGCTCGATATCTGTTTGGCTTCATAAGCAGGCTTGAAGTTGATCTCCCACTTCTCCGGTCCTATGGCGGCAAGGTTAAAGGTTCGATCGGTATCACTCTTATTTAAGACCTCAAGAGAAAATTCGAATCGGGCATCGGTCTGTCCCCGCAAGACAGGATAGGAGGTAGTAATCTGGATGTCATCCGCTCCGGGTACCCTCTCTTGAACGGTAACTGTCAATTTATGAGTTGAAGTGAATTTACCATCGGCTGTCTGGCCATCGAACTGGAAAGTATAGGTTCCGGGCCCAACCGTTTTATCCGGTTCCAAGGTCAAAGAGAGATTTCTCGATTTTCCATTGGCAACATACATGCCTCCCACGAGGAAACCTCCTCCTTTCATCGTCGCTTTCCAGCCCTTCGGAATTGTCGAGATTTTCACCTCGATCGTCTCATCCGTCCGTCCTTTATTCTCGAGGGTTAGATCCATACGAACGGACTCGCCTTTGGCGACCGATACTGTTGAGAATTCAGGATAGACAGCGATCCCACGCTCTGGCCTTAGGTCTTTCTTCTCCTTATCCTCTGAAGAAAAACCAGAAAAAGGAGAAAGAAGAGAGATACAAATCACGACGGTTAGAAAAATTAAACCCTGTTTCATTCTTATGAGCTCCATAGCCTTACCTCCTCCTTCTATTCCTTAAAAAACTCCTTAAAGAAAGGATTTTAGTGGGCATAATTTAA
>CAKZKY010000384.1 GCA_937124575.1 uncultured Pseudomonadota bacterium
TACTTCTTCAGATAAGCCTGGTGTAGACGATGAACCTCTTCTGCGGATAAGAACTTCGTATCCATAATGGGATGCATAAAATCATATTTTCCAAAATCCTTTTCCCGGATTCTTCCCAATCGTTCCGCTTCCTCAAAATATTTCGTTCCGGGAAGAGGCGTGGTCATTGTGAGGACGAGAAAATCGCTCTGCTTTTTCACGAACTGAAAAACTTCTTTCAACGTCTCTTCAGAATCGTTCCAGTCCCCGAACATGACATTGGCCATGACCATGATATCATTCTTCTTCAAAATATCGATCGCCCGCTGGGCCATCTCGCGCGACTGCTGTTTCTCATACCGGTCGAGCACCCCCGGATGGATGCTCTCTATTCCCAGCATTACCTCATAGAGGCCAAGCCGTTTCATCTCGGGGATGAGATCCTCATCCCGGAGGATGTCTCTGAGTCGGGACTGAAACCAGAAGTGAATGCGGAGGCCCGACTTTCCCAGTTCGTCAAGAAATTCTTCCATCCGTCTCCGGCTCCAGTTGAAGGTATTTTCATTAAAGACAAAGAGGCTCTTCCCATACCGACGATGAAGATGGGAGATCTCCTCGACAACCGCTCTCCCGCTTCTACCCCTCCAGATCCCTTCCCAGAACCTCGATTCCGAACAGTAGGCGCAGTGATCGCCACAGCCACGGCTGGTGGAAAGGCCAAAGGTTCTTCTCCCCATCCCGTGCCAGTAATAAGCTTCTTTCTCCATATCAATGAGATGGTAAGCAGGAAGAGGAAGAGAGTCCAGATTCGGAATGATGGGTTGCCTTCCATTCCGAATCACTTTCCCATCCTCTCGGTAAGCAACCCCTTTCACGTCTCGCCCGTCTCCTCCGCCGGATAAATTTCTCAGAAGTTCCAGGAAAGCAATCTCTCCTTCGCCCAGAACAATGTAATCCAGTTCCACAATCTCCTGGAGAATCTGTTCCGCCATCAATGTGAAATGGGTTCCTCCAGCAACGATCATGGAGCCAGGGGAAAGTTGGCGGCAAAGTTGAATCGTCTGAAGCGCTTCTGGGGAAAGGCAGGTGGCTGAGCAGGTGATCCCGATCACCTCTGCCTTTGATGAAGAAATGAATAAGGATAGATCTTTCCAGGAATTTGTAAAGGCAGTAGCATCCGCAATCTGGACTTCCATCCCCTCCTTTTCAAGATAAGCGGCTAACTGGAGAAGGCCAAAAGAGGGAGTCCACATTCGAAGCCCAGGAAAGAGTTGATGAGGAGGATCAATCAGAAGAACCTTCATAGGATTTTTGGATGTAGATTGCGAATCTGAACTCTGAACTCACAACTCCGAACAATGATTACACTTCAAGATAATCTCTCATCGCCTCAATCTTTTCGAGGACATCCGCTGGAACGCGATAGAGGAGCGTCCCTTTTAGATCGGTGAGGACATGGGTGGTGGAACCTGTGGCCAATACCTTCCTTTGTTGGAGTGAGACAACCCGGTAGTGGAAGATCAGTTTTGCCACTTCGGTTCTTTCCATGGTCGTCTGAAGGAGGAGCGTCTCCCCATAGGTTGCCGGCAGTTTATATTCGCAATTCAATTCCACCACGGGCGCCAGGAGGTTCTTTTCCTTGAGTTGAAGGGGCCCCAGTCCAAACCTTTCGGTCAGTTCATTCCTGCCCACCTCAAACCAGCCCACATAGTGTCCATGCCAGACCACACCGTAGGCATCCACCTCATAGAACCGAACCTGAATCGTGGTTTCGTGATATTTCATGGTCTCCCTATGTCTATCTAAAAAATTTTTTAATCAAAAGGATTCAAAATAGGTTGTCATTCCGGCAAAAGCCGGAATCCAGCATTTTCAATCCCGCCAAACGGGGGACTGGATGCCGGATCAAGTCCGGCATGAAGATATAACGAGTTGATGTGCAGATTCTAACTCAGTATCGCCTAAAACCGGTCTCCTGCTGAGAAGGACTCCACATCCCGATTGATCCATCGGATTAATTTCGTCAGAGTAACCCCGTGCCCCACTTCAATGAATCGGTCCACCCCTTCCCGTATCAGTTTCTCCACACACCGGTCCCAGTAAACCGGCTGTCCTATCTCTTCTGAGAGAAACGCTTTCACCTCCTCTTTCTTCAAAGGTCGGATGGTCCAGTGATTCAGAATGGGAAATTTAGGGTCCTGGACTTCAATCTCCTCCAACAGATCCCGTATTTCCTCCCGCAACCCAGATAGGCTGGGAGAATGAAGCCCTATGTTGAAAGTGAGCCGGGTGGCAGAGATGGCCTTTCTTGAAAGAGCAAGAGCCAGGGCTTTTTCTATTCCTTTTTCTTCTCCGGATAGGACAAAATGCATCGAACCATTATGATTGGCTATGGAGAGATGAAATCCGTTCAGCTCCTGCCGGATCTTTTCGACCTCTCCGAATGGAAGCCCCACAATGCTCCCCATGGCTCCTCCGGAGAAATTTCCCTCTCTTTCAAGAATCCTTCCGATTGCCTCCGTGATCCATAACCCTTCCTCAAAGGTAATCGCTTCAGAGGCGGCCAATGCGGCATAGATTCCCATGCTATGTTCTGTGAGAATATCCGGAACCCACCCCTCGGCACGGAGACGGAAAAAGTGGATCATCGAGAGAAGATAGGTGGCGACTTGAAGCCTCAGATTGACTCCAGTCTCCTCTTCCTTAAATGAAAATCTGAAGAGGTCAAAAGTCGTCTGGCGAGAAGCCCTCTCGATACATTCTTTAAAATGGGGATCTTCCCGCAAGGGATGATCCTCTTTTAGGACTGGCTTTTCCTGAAGTTGACCGGGGAAACAGAAGGCCACTCTTCCCATCAGGTTGTCTCTTTTTGATCCATCACATACTGAGCCATGGTTCTGACGGATTGGAAGACTTTTCTTCCCACCTCCGCATCCGGAATGACGATTCCGAATTCCTTCTCCAGGCCCAGGACCAGTTCAAGGGCATCAATCGAATCCAGCCCGAGACCCTCGCCAAAAAGCGGGGCGTCGGTTTCGATCATATCCGGTGTTAAATCCGTAAGTTTCAATCTTGTAATGATCAATTGTTTTAGCTTCTCGATCAGTTCGTTGTCCACTTCAACCATGTATCTCCTCTTTTAACGATCGTTCGGAGGTGTGAGTTCGTAGTTCGGAGTATGGACCATGATTTCTCCGAGATCTGATCTCCGACCTCATAACTAAGAAAATCTTTTTTTTGTCAATCCTTCCAATAAGAATAAAAATTATACCATTGATCCGGGTATTTTTCGATATAGGCTTCAAATTTCTTAATCAATGCTTCCATCCCTTTTCGAATGACGCTTTCCCGGTCTTCTCTTGAAGCCGCATCGAAATAGATGGGGGGCTCGATGATCCCTCGATATTTGCGGCTCTTTTCCAGTACCACAAACACCGGGAGCACGGGGGCACCCGTTGCCATCGCAAGGATGGCAACCCCAATTGGAAACGGAGTTTCTCTCCCAAAAAAATCAAAGCGCATCGTCTTCTGGGTCTCGATGCGATCCCCTAACATGGCCACGATCTCATTGGCCTTCAGCGCCTTGACCGCATCAATCACGGCCATCGGAGAGTCCTCCTTCGGGTCAAGATAGATATTTCTGATCCCTCTTCTCCTTCTCATCTCCTCCCGAAATGATTTCGTACCGAGATCTCTTTCATCCAGTGTGAGCACATTGAGTCTACCCCCTTTGAACGAGAAGAGCAACCCTCCCATTTCCCAGTTACCAAGATGGGGTGTAATACAGATCACCCCTTTGCCCCTCTTGAGGGCTTCAACCATGTATTCTCCCCCAACCTCTTCTTCCACCCAGTTCTTTTTATTAGAAGGACGGATGCGATGCATCACCATATAGTCCAAAAGATACTGACCATAGTTCTGAAAGGTCTTCTTCGTGAGGAGGTCTATTTTTTTCTCAGACCATCTTCCTCGGCT
>CAKZKY010000385.1 GCA_937124575.1 uncultured Pseudomonadota bacterium
TAGAAAGCTTGAAATTGCGATGGGTTACTTTTGAAAAACTGCTCGATCTTCCTGAAATAATGGCTTCAGGCAAATTTCAAGAATTAAATTTTGCAACATGGAAGGAAATTTTTAGGGAAATAAGAATGCTTGAGTTGTACCATGAAATTATTGAAGGCAGAGACAAGAACGGTGGAGGTCAATATACAGCGCCAGTATTCAATCACCCTCAGAATATCTCTACCACTTGGGATAAGGAAGCATTGCAGACGGTTGATCAATGGTTGCGTCAACAACTCCAGACTCTTCCTGTGGGAGAACCCATCTTCGTTGGTGGTATGGCGAGAGAATCGAGAAAAATTGCCAAGGTTCAAAATAGTGGCAATTCAGAAGGGGTTAGATATTTACTATGGAAACTTCATGAAGAAGGATATGTTGATTTTTCTGATGAAACGCATTTTGTTGTAAGGGGAGAAAAATAAGTGACAGGGACACTTAATAAAGGAGGTTTGGAATGGTAAGATTTATTCCGGTCAGGTATTCAAGCACAGCCTACCCTTCTGATATTCCACCCAAAATACAGGAAGCCACAGCTAATTTTTTTAATTTTTTCAAACATAAAAAAACTCTTCAGAAAACATCGCTTCCTTATCTTTCCCTACATACCGATCCTGGTTATCTTGGAAAGAAGGATATTTTTGTCGCCTCGAAGCTCCCAAATGAATTTCCAATCATATCAGAGAATGTTTTTAATTTCGGAAATCGCTGTGTTTCAAAACTCTGGTTCAATAAAAAGTGGAGCAAAGAATTTTCTGGTTTCCTGGTAATGCTGACTGAGGGAATAGAACCTTCAAGAATAAAGGTAATAGAGGTTCACCCCCCATTTGATACCTATTGTGACTCTTTGGAAATTTTCCTTCAAATATACGAAGCTTTTGAAGAAATAGCTCTGAAGGAATTCCCGGCAGCCGTAATCAATATCAAAAACCGAGTTAATTCTGTTCCTAATCGCAAAGGTGGCAAATTTTTATTATCCACCAATCACGATATTATTAAACTATCAAATTTGATTTCAAAGTCCAATTTAAAATTAAAGCTCGTTCTCGATATTCCACAATTACTTTCAGAGCACCATGGCAATGCCTTGCTTTCAGAAAAGAAAATAAAAGAAGTTTTGGCTCCTATCAGGGATGTTAGGGATTACATCAGCGGTACGCATATATGGGGGTATGATCTAAACGAAGAAAAGGGAGGGCAACACGGCGCTGATTTGAATACATACTTTAACAATGACAAAAAGTTAAAAACTTGTTTTTTGCGAGAGATTTGTAAATTATTTAATGATGGAAAGAAAAGATATTTTGTCCCGGAGGTTGGTTCAACTACCGCAGTACAATCCATCGTTAATGATTTAAGAAATACCGGCATTGAGTTTGTAGAACCTGAATAATTTGGATTTGGAGCAGTAAAGTGGCCAGACTCTAACAGGCAGGTCACTTGTTCCACACGGCATACGGTCAGGTCTTGCAATATAGTGATTCGAGCAAATGGCTTTGTAGAGTATTAATGTAAGATATGACCCTATTGACTGTTCCATAAAAATAAAATCGACAATGGACGATAGACAATGAATAATAATCCACTCCTGGGCAAAAAGATCCTCATCACTCGTGCGAGAGAACAGTCAGGAGAATTTGCAACCCGGCTCAAGAAACTTGGGGCAGAGGTCATTGAATTGCCCACGATTGAGATGGCTCCTCCATCAAGTTGGAAGGGAGTGGATCTCGCTATCGCTCAACTCAAATCCTACGATTGGGTGATCTTTACCAGCGCCAATGGAGTCAAATTCTTCTTTCATAGATTGAAGGAAAAAGGTAAGGATCGCCACTCTCTCTCAGGCTCAAAAATCTGTGCGATTGGCCCTGCTACTGCTGAGCAGTTAAGAATGAAAGGTGCCCAAGTCGACTATATCCCGAAAGAGTTTGTTGCTGAATCGATTCTTAAAGGCTTCAAAAGTATGGACGTTAAAGGGAAACAAATCCTTCTGGCCAGAGTGAAAAAGGCAAGAGATGTTTTGCCACAAGGTTTGAAAAGGATGGGGGCAAAAGTGGATGTGGTAGAGGTCTATCGGACGATCAAACCCAGAGGTGGGGCAATGAAGTTGAAACGACTTCTGAAGAATAAGGAAGTTGATGTCATCTCCTTTACTTCTTCCTCAACGGTCCGCCACTTCATTGATCTCCTGAAAAAAGAGGTTTTAAAAAACCTTTTGAGTGGAATAATCATTGCCTGTATTGGCCCAATCACTGCGCGAACTGTGAAGGAGGCGGGCTTGAAGGTTCATATCCAGCCCAAGGAGTATACGATTCCTGGCTTAACTCAAGCCATCGCCAAATACTTTAAAAAATAACCTAACACTCAATGCCCCGTCTTCCCAAAAGTAACTCCCCCTCTCCCCCTCTTATTTAAGAGGGGGCTGGGGGGCGTTAGTGGAAAGGGAAATGTTTAACAATGGATCGAAAATCTATTGAAGTCATCTTCTTCGATCTCGGCAACGTCATTCTTCCTTTCAATCATTACCAGATTGCAGAAAAACTTCTTGCTTTTGTTCAAAGAGAGGAATTCCAGGATGCGAACAAGATCTTTTTCCACCTCTTCGATTGGCAGAACGGCCTCATCAATTCTTTCGACACAGGAAAATTATCACCCCAGGATTTTTTTTATTCCATAAAGCAATCGCTTCAACTCTCCATCTCTTTTGAAGCCTTTATCCCAATTTGGAACCACATCTTTGTTGAAGATCGAGGCGTTTCTGAAATCATTCGCTCCCTGAAGGGAAAATGGAGGTTGGGTCTTCTTTCCAATACCGACCCACTCCATTTTGAATACATCGCTTCAACATTTCCGATTGTTTCCGAGCTCGAGAAGTGGATTCTATCCTATGAAGTGGGTTATAAGAAGCCGGATCCCCGCATCTATCAAAAAGCCATCGAATGGGCATCGGTCCAACCGGAGAGGATCCTCTTTATTGACGATACCCAGAGGCACGTGGAAGCCGCCCTCTCCCTGGGAATGGAGGGCATCCATTTTCTCTCTGCCGTCCAATTGAGAAAAGAACTTAACTTGAAACTGAAATCTACAGGTCGAGCTTAAGGATTCTTGGGTCCCTTTGAAAGACCCAAGGCCTGCGAAAATGGTATTGCTTCCACATTTTAATAAGACACCTTGTGAATTTACCCCCGAGACATGGACCTCTTGTGATAATCAATAATTCTTATTGAAGTTTTTATTCAAAATGAGTAGACTTGGATAAAAATCCTACTTATCATTTAAGGGTCAATCCTCTGTGATTGAAATAATAACATCTCTGCGCAAAGCGGGCTTGAAGTGAGAATTGGAGGAGGATTATGAAAATTAAAATCTGGGGTTGCCGCGGTTCCATTGCTACGCCGGGGCCAACCACTCTGCGCTATGGCGGAAACACCACCTGCTTAGAGATCAGGACAAAGACAGGACAGATCATCATAATCGATGCCGGCTCAGGAATTCGTAATCTCGGTAAGGCTCTTTTCAAGGAGAAAGGGGCTAATCAGGTCCGTTTTTTCTTCACTCATTCTCATTGGGACCACCTCACTGGGTTTCCTTTTTTTCAGCCAGCCTATTCTGAGACCTTCTCCATCACCTTCTGCAGTGGTCCTCATGCTC
>CAKZKY010000386.1 GCA_937124575.1 uncultured Pseudomonadota bacterium
CAAGGAGACTCTTGCTTCCAATGGATTGATTCATGAACAGATGCTTCAAGTGATTCAGGAGATTGGAGCAGAGACAGGGAGATAGGGGGAATCATCCCCCTCTGGTTGTATCTGATCATAGGATAAATATGAAGAGACAGAGAGATCTTTTTGAGAAAAAAGGGGAAGAATCATTCCGAAAGGAGGCTCCGCTTGCTGATCGGCTAAGGCCAAGAACACTTGAGGAATTTGTCGGTCAGGATCATCTTCTGGGGCCGGGTAAGGTTCTTCGTCAAGTGATCGAATCGGATCATATCCCTTCCATGATCCTTTGGGGCCCCCCAGGATCGGGAAAGACGACCTTAGCCATGCTTATTGCTGCCGTGACCCAAGCCCAATTCATTGCCTTCAGTGCGGTGCTCTCTGGTGTGAAAGAGATTAAGGAGGTTGTGGCAGAAGCGAACGAGATATGGAGATATCAGAAGAGGAAGACGATCCTCTTCGTCGATGAGATCCATCGATTTAATAAGGCACAGCAGGATGCCTTTCTTCCTCATGTCGAGAAAGGAACGATCATTCTGATCGGTGCGACTACAGAGAACCCATCTTTTGAGGTGATTTCCCCCTTACTTTCGAGAGCAAAAGTCTTCACACTACGTGCTCTCACCGAAAAAGAGATCGAACTCATTCTGAACAGGGCATTGAACGATAAGCAGAGGGGATTGGGTGAGTATGTAGTTGAGATTGAGAATGGCTTGATCCAGAGAATCTCGCGGATGGTCAATGGCGATGCGCGAATTGCCCTAAATACTTTGGAGATGATTGTTCTCACCACATCGGCCAATCAAAACGGAATTCGTAAAATAACCACTCAAGGCCTTGAGGAAGTCCTACAGAGAAGGTCGTTTCTTTATGACAAGTCAGGAGAGGAGCATTATAATTTAATCTCAGCTTTTCACAAGAGTCTAAGGGGGAGTGATCCGGATGCTGCTTTGTACTGGCTTGGAAGGATGATAGAGGCTGGAGAAGACCCCCTTTACATTGCCAGGCGGATGATCCGGTTTGCTTCAGAGGATGTGGGAAATGCGGATCCCCAGGCTTTGACGATAGCCGTCTCAGCTATGCAGGCATTCCATTTTGTCGGTCTTCCAGAAGGGACATTGGCTCTTGCCCAAGCGACGGTCTATCTTGCGACAGCTCCTAAATCGAATGCCCTTTACCTGGCCATGCAAGGAGTAGAGAGGGATGTTCGAGAATTAGAGAATATGCCTGTTCCTCTTCACTTACGGAATGCCCCCACTTCCTTGATGAATGATCTGGGGTATGGAAAAGATTACAAGTATCCTCACGATTACCCAGATCACTTTATAGACGAGGAGTACCTTCCTGATAACCTCAGAGGAAAGACCTACTATCATCCTTCGGATCAAGGTTTCGAGAAAGAGGTTAAGAGAAGATTGGAATATTGGAAAGAGAAAAAGAGAAAGAAAAGCCTCCAATAAAGAGGAGAAGGGCTATTGGTTTTCATTCATTTTTTCTTTTCCGTTTTGCCTCATCCCAGAGCTGGTCCATCTCCTTCAGGTCCGATTGATCGATCGTCTTTCCCCTCTTCAGAAGTGATGTTTCGATGTAACCGAATCGTGAGATAAATTTTTCATTTGTTCTCCTCAAGGCATCTTCTGGATCAATTTTAAGAAAACGGGCAAGATTGGTTAGAACGAAGAGGAGATCTCCGATCTCTTCACGGATCTTTCTCTTATTTCTGGATGAGATTGCCAACCGTAGCTCATTGTTTTCTTCTTCCATCTTTGAAAGAACTCCCTTCAGGTCTGGCCAATCAAAACCCAACTTTGATACTTTCTCCGTAATCTGGTAAGCCCTTGAGAGCGAAGGAAGGGTTTTAGGTATTGTAGCCAAAAGAGAATATATTTTTTTGCAACGCCTGGAATCTATTTTCCTTTTCTTATGCATCATTCTTAATTCCTTTCAATCTGAGCTCAGCCTCCTGCTCCTCTCTCTCGAATCAAGAGGATCACGGAGTGAATTGGCCTGGTATGGGATGTTAGTTTCTGTGGGCGTTTCTTGGGAATCACGGGCTTTGTCCTTGAGGCTCCATTTTCTTGCCTTGCCCTTTATTTTGTGTTAGTTAAATATACCTAAATTAAGGATTTTGCAAATCATTTTTGATTGCGAAGGAGAGGAATGATAATGGACTACCGCAATACACTCAACCTTCCCAAGACCGACTTTCCCATGAGGGCCAATCTTGCCAAGAGAGAGCCTGAGTTTTTGAAGATGTGGGAAGCAAAAGGAATTTATAGAAAGTTGAAAGAACAGGCCAGAGAAAAAGAGAAATATATTCTTCACGATGGTCCTCCCTATGCCAATGGGAATATTCATATCGGTACCGCCTTGAACAAGATCCTGAAGGATTTCATCGTGAAATCGAAGTTCATGGCAGGGTTTAATAGCCATTATGTGCCGGGCTGGGATTGTCATGGGCTTCCTGTTGAACATGAGGTTGAAAAGAGCCTCGGACAGAAGAAGGCAGAGCTTTCCACTTCAGATATTCGTAAAAAGTGTCGGGACTATGCGAGCAAATTTGTCGGGATCCAGAGGGAGGAATTTAAAAGGCTTGGTGTTTTCGGAGAATGGGAAAATCCTTACCTTACGATGAATTTTAAATATCAGGCAACGATTGTTCGAGAATTTGGGAAATTTCTTCTCAACGGTTCAGTCTATAAGGGTAAAAAACCGGTTCATTGGTGTTCCACTTGTAAGACCGCTCTTGCAGAGGCAGAGGTCAAGTATCAAGACCATCACTCTCCATCAATTTATGTGAAGTTTAAGATGATCTCAGAGATCGCAGATCATTTCCAAAACCTAAGGGGAAAACCTGTCTATGTCATCATCTGGACGACCACTCCCTGGACCATTCCTGCCAATTTGGCGATTGCACTTCATCCCGATTTTACCTATGTGGCCGTTGATATTGGGAATGAAATCTATATCCTGGCTGAAGAACTGCTTCCGACTGTGATGGCGAAATTTGGAATCCCAAATTACCAGATATTGGAGAAGTTTCAGGGGAAAAAATTAGAAGGGCTAAAGACAAAGCATCCTCTCTATGACCGAGAGTCGATCATTATTCTTGCCAATTATGTTACTCTTGACGTTGGGACGGGGTGCGTTCATACTGCACCTGGGCATGGACAGGAAGATTATGAAAGCGGTGTCCAGTACGGGCTTGAGATCTACAGCCCTGTGGATGACGATGGCCGTTTTACAAAGGATGTCCCTTTCTTTGCAGGGCAGTTCGTTTTTGATGCCAATACTGCGGTGAATCAAAAGCTTAAAGAAGTGGGAGCCCTTCTCAAAGAGGAGGCGATGGTGCATTCCTATCCCCATTGCTGGCGCACCAATGATCCCATCATCTTTCGAGCGACAGAGCAGTGGTTCATCTCGATGGAGAAAAAGGGACTGAGAGAGAGTGCCTTGCGATCGATCAACGAAGTGAAATGGATTCCTCCCTGGGGAAGGGAGAGAATCTATGGGATGATCGAGAATCGTCCGGACTGGTGTGTCTCCAGACAGAGGGCATGGGGGATTCCCATCACGGTCTTTTACTGCAATTCCTGCAAGCAGATGCTGGCTACTGAGGAGACCATTGAGCATGTGGCCAAACTCTTTGAGAAGCGGGGAGCCGATGTCTGGTTTGAAGAGGAATCAGCACACCTTCTTCCTCCAGGAGCCCGATGTTCCGGATGCGGAGGGACGGAGTTTAACAAAGAGATGGATATCCTCGACGTCTGGTTTGATTCAGGCGTTTCGTGGGCCGCTGTTTTAGAGAATCAGAGTGAGATGGAATTTCCAGCAAGCCTCTACCTTGAAGGGAGCGATCAACACCGTGGATGGTTTCACAGCTCCCTTTTGACTTCTGTGGGCACGAGAGGTCATGCTCCCTACCGGTCGGTCCTTACCCATGGGTTTGTCGTGGACGGGGAAGGGAAGAAGATGTCCAAATCCGCTGGAAATGTGATTGCGCCTGAAGAAGTGATCAATAAGTTGGGAGCCGATGTCTTGAGGCTCTGGGTTTCAGCAGAGGATTATAGGGATGATATTAAGATTTCCGATGAAATCCTGAAGCGCTTAGCCGATGCCTATTTCCGGATACGAAATACCTATCGATTCCTCCTTGGAAATCTCTATGATTTCGATCCTAAAAAAGATCGTGTTCCCTATTCGGATCTCTATGAGATTGACCGATGGGCTCTCCACCAATTAGCCAAACTGATTCGACGGGTTCGAGAAGCCTATGAACGCTTTGAATTCCATATCGTTTATCACAGCGTCCAAAATTTCTGTGCCGTGGAGATGAGCTCGACCTATTTCGACATCCTAAAGGATCGTCTTTACACCTTTTCGAGCCAATCCAATGGCCGACGCTCAGCACAGACCGCTCTTTATGAGATTTTAAAAGCACTCACCACGTTGATGGCTCCTATCCTTTCATTCACCGCCGAGGAGGTATGGCAGTTTCTCCCAGGAGAAGAGGGGAAAGCTGAAAGCGTCCATCTCGCCGAATTTCCAGAGGCAAGAGACGAGCATCTCGACGAAAAATTGAATGAACGATGGGAACGAATCTGGGAGGTCCGAGGGCTGGTGATGAAAGCTTTGGAACAAGCCCGAAAAGAGAAACAGGTTGGTCTCTCCCTTGATGCCCAGGTTCATCTCCACCTTCCCCCGAAGGAGTACCAATTTTTTCGGCCCTACGAAAAGGACCTAAGGTCGATCTTCCTCGTTTCATCCGTCAGCCTTCATTTGGATGAGAAGGGGACTCGCATTAAGGTTCTGCGGGCAGATGGAAAGAAGTGCGAACGATGTTGGAATTACGATGTCAGTGTGGGACATGATTCGCAACATCCCACTGTTTGCGGAAGATGTGTGGAAGCGTTGAAATAGTCGATCCGTCATGTCGGCTCATACCCGTATGGTCATTGGGTCGAACAAAAACCGATGAGACAGAATGATTAAACGAATGAAACGAAAGTACTGGGTGCTCGTGATCACTTTTATTTTTGTACTTTTCTTTGACCAGTTTACGAAGCACCTGGTCCTTCAAAAGATCCCCCTGCATCATACCCAGAAGGTGATTGAAGGATTTTTTAACCTCACCCATGTAAGAAATACAGGTGGCGCTTTTGGCATTTTGGGAGGAGAGAGGGGAGGGATTGGTTCTCTCCTCTTCATTACGACCTCATTGATTGCTGTCAGTATCATTCTTTTCCTTTTTTATAGGCTAAAGGAGCATGAGCGGATCCATGCTTTTTCCCTCTCTCTCATCCTAGGCGGAGCGATTGGAAATCTGGTTGACCGAATCCGATATCAAGAGGTGGTCGATTTTCTCGACTTTCACCTATTCAGATACCACTGGCCTGCTTTCAATGTTGCGGATTCCGCCATCACGATTGGCATCGCCCTGATGGTCTTTGAGTTACTGATTCACGATCGTAGAAGAAGCACCAAACAACAAGCACCAAATCTCAAATAAATTCCAGTTTTTCAAATTCGAGGCATTGGAAATTGTTTCGGCCATTTGAAATGGATCCCGCCTTTGGCGGGATTTGGAATTTGTTGGGTGTTTGGAATTTGAAATTTGGGATTTCCGAAAGTGTATCCCATCCTCTTTCGTCTTGGCAGTTTAAACATTTACGCTTACGGATTCTTTGTTGCCATTGGTTTTATTCTCGGCTTTTTATTGGCTGCACGGCGAGGCCATCAAGAAGGGATCCCCTTCGAACGAATGGTTGATCTTCTTTTCTGCACGGTATTATCTGCCATCATTGGATCGAGATTACTCTATGTCCTGATCAACCTCGACTATTTTCGGAGCCATCCATTCCAAATCTTTAGGATCTGGGAGGGAGGGCTTGTCTTCTACGGTGGCTTGCTTCTGGCGGTCGCTGTCTCAATGGGATATTTAAAATTTTACCGGCTTCCGGTATGGAAGTTTGCGGATCACTTTTCTCCATCCATTGCCCTGGGTCTTTTCTTCGGGAGAATCGGTTGTCTTTTTGCGGGTTGTTGTTATGGAAGAGAGACTTCACTCCCGTGGGCGATCACCTTCACTGAGCTGAATTCATTGGCACCTCTGCACATCCGCCTCCACCCCACGCAGATCTATGAAGCCATTGCCAGTCTTGCCCTCTTCCTTTTTTTATCTTGGAAGATGAAAAAAAAGGCTTTTGAGGGTGAGACCTTCTGGCTCTTTCTTCTCCTTTATTCTGGAATACGGTTTTTCATCGAATTTTGGCGAGGCGATTCGAGAGACTTTCTGTTCAGCGGGGTCTTATCCACTTCTCAGGGGGTTGGAATCTTTTTAGCCATTGTTGCCCTTTCTATGTTATTCTATTTAAAAAGGAAGCAGAGGAGATTGTGAAGGTGGCCATTCTGGAGATTCTTAAGTATCCCCATCCCATTTTGAAGAAGCGATGTGAGAAGGTGGAGCGACTCGATGGTGAGGTCAAGAGACTGATTAAAAATATGACCGAGACCATGTATCATGCGAATGGGGTTGGATTGGCTGCCTGTCAGGTGGGCGTTCCCAAAAGGGTCATCGTTGTGGATGTGAGCCCAATCGATCCAGAGCAAGATTACTTTGCCTTAATCAATCCTGAAGTGATTGCAGAAGAGGGCGAGATCGAGTATGAGGAAGGATGTCTAAGTGTACCTGGTTGTTCGGAGAAGATTAAGAGGTTTCAGAAGGTTCGAGTGAAAGGAGTTTCGGAAGAGGGGAGGGAGGTCGAAATCTCCGGGGAAGGAATTCTGGCCATTGCCCTTCAACATGAGATTGATCATCTCAATGGGGTGCTCATTCTGGATCGGATGAGCCGTCTCAAAAGGGATCTCTACCGAACCAGATTGAAGAAGGAGAGGCGAAAGGAAGAGGACGATTGAAGATATCCTCCTGGCGCATTGTCTTTTTTGGAACCCCAGCCTTTGCCATCCCCTCCCTTGAAAGGCTACTGCAGGGATCTGATGAGATTGTGGCAGTGGTTACCCAGCCTGACCGGGAAAGGGGGAGAGGAAGAAAGAAGAGTCCCTCTCCTGTAAAGGAGCTTGCCCTTCAACATAGAATCCCTCTGTTCCAACCGGAAAAGGTGAAGGAGAGCTCTTTTGTGGAGGCGATGAGAGACCTCAAACCTGATCTCTTTGTGGTTGTGGCATTCGGTCAGATCCTACCCAAATCCCTTCTGGAGATTCCGAAATATGGGGCCGTCAATGTCCATGGTTCCCTACTGCCACAGTACCGCGGAGCAGCTCCGATTGCCTGGGCCATCCTTCGAGGGGAGACGAAGACTGGAATTACAACGATGCTGATGGATGAGGGCATGGATACGGGGAATATCCTGATGCAGGAGGAGATTCCAATCAAAAAGGAAGATACTGGAGAAACCCTTCAAGAAAAGTTATCCTCTCTGGGGGCACGAGTGCTAATGGAGACAGTAGCGAGGATGAAGGAGGGTTGTCTCTCCCCCTCACCTCAGGACGATTCGAAAGCCACTTATGCACCTCCGCTGAAGAAAGAAGACGGCCAAATCGACTGGAAGAGATCAGCCGAGGAGATCCATCTTAAGATTCGGGCTTTTAATCCATGGCCTGGAGCCTTTACCGGATGGGAAAATCGTTTGCTGAAGATCTATCAGGGTGAAGTCCGGAAGGGGCTGTCTCAGGCACAGGCTGGCTCAGTCATCTGGGTAGGGACTGATTTTATTGAGGTTGCAACCGGAGAGGGTTCTCTTCTGATTAAAGAAGTCCAAATGGAAGGTAAGAGGCGGATGTGTGTTCGGGATTTTCTCTCCGGCCATCGAATCTCTGTCGGCACAGTTTTTAGCTCGGAGTTCGGAGTTCAGAGTTCGGAGGTTTAAATTCTTTTGCTCTTGACTCCGAACTGATCACTCCGAACGGTATTGGAGAAACGTTTTGGACCCAAAACCTAAAAAGAGAGTCTTTATTGGGTTATTGGTACTGACCTGTCTGATCCTCTCTCTCTTCACCTTCCTCCTCTGGTATATCCCGATGGTTGGGTTAAAAAATATACACTCTTCTTTGCCGTTGATCTATAGCATCGTCCTTGCAGTCTTTGTTTTCTTTATGTTCTCCGGAGGGCTGCTTCTTGTATTCACCATTCTCCGTGGAAAAGATATCCTGTTCACTCAGAAGTTGAGAGGAATCATAGCTAAAGTCCTATTCCCCCTCATGATCTTAATGGGGAGAATCGTAGGAGTATCCAAAGAGAAGGTTCAGCAGTCCTTCATCGAGCTCAACAATCATCTCGTCCGTTCTAACCACCATAGAACAAAACCCAACCGACTCCTCCTCCTGCTTCCGCATTGTATCCAAAATTTTGACTGTCAGGTCCGGATCACCGGGAACATTAAGAATTGTGAACGATGCGGCAGATGCGAGATTAAAGACCTGATCGAGCTGGCTGACCAGTACCAAGTGAAGATTGCTGTAGCTACTGGAGGGACACTGGCACGAAGAATCGTTGTGGAAAATCGGCCTGAAGCCATTGTAGCGGTGGCCTGCGAACTTGACTTGACCAGCGGAATCCAGGATGCCTATCCTATTCCAGTGATCGGAATCTTGAATGAACGTCCTTTTGGACCCTGTGTTAATACCAAGGCTGACATTCAGAAAGTAAAAACGGCCCTCTTGGACTTCCTCGAACCTCAATTCCTCTCTAAATGATTTGACAAAAAATTGATCAATTATTATATTTAGTAACTGAAGGAGGTCGAATAAGTCGATGAATCACTTTAAAACCTTTATTTTAATGTTGGTCTTAACCGGACTCTTTATTCTGGTTGGAACAGCTGTCGGAGGGAAGAGCGGGGCAATCTACGCTTTTGTCTTTGCTGCCCTGATGAACTTCTTTGCTTACTGGTTCAGCGATAAGATTGTTCTCAAAATGTATGGAGCCAAGGAGGTCTCCCAGCAAGAGGCACCGGAACTTCACCGGATCGTTGCCGAGTTGACGAACAGAGCTTCCATGCCCATGCCCAAAATCTATATCATGGAGAATGATACTCCCAATGCCTTTGCTACTGGAAGGAATCCTGATCATGCGGCTGTGGCTGTGACCACCGGTCTTTTGAGGATTTTATCGAGAGACGAACTGACCGGTGTCATTGGGCACGAACTCTCCCATATCAAGCACCGCGACATCCTCATCAGCACCATTGCGGCTACGATTGCAGGGGCGATTAGCATGCTCGCCTCCATGGCCCGCTGGGGAGCCATCTTTGGTGGTGGCCGATCCGATGATCGCGGAGGAGGAGGGGCAAATCTTATTTTCGTTCTCCTCGCCACGATGGTGGCCTCGATTGCAGCCATGCTCATCCAGATGGCCATATCTCGCTCCAGGGAATATCTGGCTGACGAAGGGGGGGCGCATCTGAGCCATCCTCTTTCGCTTTCAAAAGCTTTGGCCAAGTTGGAGATGGCCGCTCGTCGGATTCCCATGGAAGCCAACCCATCGACCGCACATATGTTCATTGTCAATCCATTGAGCGGAGGAGGCGTCCTCTCTCTGTTCAGCACCCATCCTCCCATCGGAGAGCGAATCGCCAGGCTTGAAGAGATGGCGAGAACAGGAAGGTTTTGAGAAAAAAATCTCCGAGGGCAATCTGCTACGATCTGTTGAACCGGATGGAGAGAGAAATCTCCCATCCGGATCAACTCTTAAAAGATTCTTTTAAAAAGTATCGCCACCTGACCCCTCTGGATCGGGCTTTCCTCACAGAACTGATTTATGGGATCCTCCGTTGGAGGGAGAAGCTCGACTTCTCCATTCGCTATTTCTCAAAGCTTCCCTTCGAAAAGATTGAACTTCCAACACTTAACCTTCTCCGTCTTGGGCTTTACCAAATCCAGTTTTTAACCCGAACACCTGTTTCAGCCGCTGTAAACGAATCGGTCGAATTGGCTAAAAGAGTCCGAGGCTCTGGAGGTGGCGGTTTTGTCAATGCGATTCTCCGCTCCTATCTCCGGAGAAGAGAGGAGCTTGTCTACCCAAAGATCGAGGAAGATCCAGCTCTTCACCTATCTATCGTTCAATCTTACCCCCTCTGGTTAGTCCGGCGATGGATCGAGGAGGTGGGTGTTAAAGGGGCATTGCGGGTCTGTATTTTGAATAACAAGATTCCATCTTTGACACTCCGGACCAATACCCTGAAGATAAGCAGGGAGGAATTGATCGAACGGTTGAGAGAAAAGGGATTAAAGGCAGCTCCTGCCCACTATTCGGCAGAGGGTGTTTATCTTGAAGACACTTTGCCTGTTTCAGAATTGCCCTTTCTCAATGAGGGTTTCTTTATCATACAGGATGAGGGTTCTCAGCTGGTGACTTCTGTGCTGGACCCAAAACCAGGAGAGGTCATCCTGGATGGATGCGCTGCGCCAGGTGGAAAAACAACCCATATTGGTCAGAGGATGAAGAATCGAGGGAAAATCTACGCTTTGGATCTCACTCGGGAGAAATTATCCCTGATCGAAGAGATGTGCAAAAGATTGGGAGTTGTGAACGTGAAAAGGCTAAAGGGCGATGTAACCCGATCCCTTCCTGCTTTGCAGGGGGTGAAATTTGATCGCATCCTTGCGGATGTTCCCTGCTCTGGCTTTGGGACGCTCAGAAGGAATCCGGATTTGAAATGGAGGCGGGCCGAAGAGGATATCAGGCGATTGAGCCAGTTGCAGTTACAAATCTTAGATAATCTCTCGGAGTATGTCAAAGAAAGGGGCGTTTTGGTCTATAGCACCTGTACCATCTTTCGCGAGGAGAATGAAGAGGTCGTTGAACATTTTCTTAAAGACCATCCAGAGTTTCAACTTGAACCGGTTTCGAATCTTCTGCCGGAGAGGCTTCGTCCTTTGATTCAGAAAGAATGGCTTAAGACCTTTCCTCCGGGTGATGGGATGGACGGATTTTTTATTGCAAGGATGAGAAAACGGTCGTCGAAAGAAGAAATTTCCTGAACGATATAAAGTTCAAAACTATCCCCCATCGTCGTGGTGTGGATGGAATGTTTCTTCTGTTGTTGGCTTCCTCCATCAGTCAAGGAAGAGGGCCTATTTTAAATCCCCCTCTCTTGATGCTATAAGTCGCGATTACTTTGGCAATCAGTTTTCCTTTCTCATTCTTGACCTCCACATCTCCAACAGCGGTCTTCGACCCTTTGTGAATGATCTTCGCATGTGCTTCCAGATCGCCCTGACTAACCGGGGCAAAAAAATTGATCTTGAATTCAATGGTGGTTATTCTATCCTTTGGCTCTACCAGACTGATCAAAGCCATAGCCACACTCGAATCGGCCAGAGAAGCGATTGCCCCTCCATGCACGATTCCATAGGGATGCGTTAGCCCCTGTTTGAATGGCATTTGGATTTTAGACTCCCCTTCTTTTATTTCAATGACTTCCATTCCCAAGAGTTGGTAGTAGGGGGAATGGTTCGCTACCTTCCTTACCTGTTCCAGAAACCTCTCTTTTTCCATGGATAAACCCTCCTGAAGGTTTTAAAGAGAAGGGAGCTTAAAAATTCCGGTATTTGTTGGTGACGGGTAGCCTCCGGTCTTTGCCGAGGGCGCGATGGGTGATCTTTACGCCAGGTGGACTCTGTCTCCGTTTATACTCATTTCGGTCCACCATCTGAATCACTTCTTTGATCAATCGTTTTTCAAACCCCATCTTTGCGATTTCCTCCACTCCCTTATCCTCTTCCACGTAGGCCTGGAGAATGGGATCAAGGACAGGATAGGGGGGCAGGGAATCCTCGTCCTTCTGGTTCGGCCTCAGTTCTGCCGAAGGGGCTTTAAGGAAAACATTCATAGGGATGATGGTTTTTCCCTCTTTCTTATTCTTATATTGTGCTAATTCATAAACCAGGGTCTTCGGGACGTCCTTTAAAACAGCGTAACCTCCTGCCATGTCCCCGTAGAGGGTACAATATCCCACGCTCATTTCACTCTTGTTTCCGGTTGTTAAAACCAGCCAGCCATATTTATTGGAGAGGGCCATCAGGATGTTTCCACGAATTCGGGCCTGAATATTCTCTTCGGTGACATCCGGCTTGGCCCCTCTGAAGGAGGGAGAGAGGGTTTTTAGATAGGTGCGAAAGATTTCGGTGATCGGGATAGAGAGAAACTTAATACCGAGATTCTTTGCCAAATCTTTCGCATCCTTAAAAGACTCTCTTGAAGAGTACTGAGAAGGCATCGCTACTCCAACGACTCCTTTCTTTCCAAGAGCGTCCACAGCAATGGCAGCCGTTAAGGCTGAGTCAATGCCACCGCTTAAACCAATCAGAACAGTATGAAAGCCGTTTTTTCGTATATAATCGCCAGTGCCCAGAACAAGTGCAGAATAGATCTCAGAAAGGCGATCCATCGGTTTGGAATCTCTCTTGGGAAGAGGAAGGGATCGTTTCGATCTCCTTGGATGCCCAAGAAGTTCAATCTTTCTCAATCCCCGCTCTTCCTCCATAGCTCTCTCTCTCCGTATTCGGGGGTCGTGCAGCCGCATGCGAAAGACCGCCTCGAGGTCGAGGTCGGCCAGGACTAAATCCTCTTCGAACTGTTTACCACGGACGATCAATTCACCCTTTTGATCAAAGATCACGCTCCCTCCGTCGAAGACTAATTCGTCCTGGCCTCCGACGAGGTTGCAGTAGGCGACGATCGCCGCATTGTCAGAGGCCCGAGTGGAAATCATCTTTTCACGAGCAATCGTCTTTCCGGAGTGATAGGGTGAAGCAGAGATGTTGATCATTAGTTCAGCCCCTCC
>CAKZKY010000387.1 GCA_937124575.1 uncultured Pseudomonadota bacterium
ATCAAAGAATGGGAAACAGCTCTTGTTTTCGATCCCCAACATCCAAAAGCCAGAGGGGATATTGAAAATGCAGTCGATCTACTTCAAAAATTGAAGAAGATTAAATAGATATTGGTATCCATTCGATCCTTTGAATGGGAGAGTATGGGATAAGGTTCTATGAGTTTCCCAAATTTTAAGAACAGATGAATTTTTTGTCGGAGAGGACGAACCCGACCGGCGGTCATCAAAAAGTTTAAAAAAGAGATTTTCGATCACGGAATAAAAAAGAGCAGGGATTCCGCTATCCTGCTCTTTTTATTAAGGAGAGGGATGATGAATGGTCAATCTGGAGCCGATTTCGATTCGATAAAAGTTTAACTCAATCTTTTTAAATGTCTCACCAGGATGATGAGCATAATGGGGATTAGCACCCCCACCACAATAACGGCACCTCCCACGACATAGATGCTCGGTCCAATATCTTCGACAGTCCTGACAACCTGCATGACTGCGATGGAAACCATGGCTGCCAGGATACACATCAGGATAATAAGCCCCACCACATTTGAAGCGCTTATCTTAAACATTGATGATCCCCCCTCTCATTTGTTTAAATGATGCTCATTAGGTTTTAAGCGAATCCCTGTTTCATGCTTGTAAGAGGAGAACCATTCCTGAGGAAATCGTTACCTCTTCACAACGACAGGCTCCGGAGCCGGAACCATAACCTCTTCTGCAGCTCTCTTTTCTTTCTTTAAAACCATAGAGACCGTTGTTCCAATGAAGCTGAAAAAGAGGATGGCGGCCGGGACCATTTGGAGAAGAACGACCAGTGCACCAATGGCCACGAAGACCCAGAGTGCTGGTCCTGCTTCTTTCAACTCGATGGTACGAGCAAACGCTGGAGTGGCCAGAAGCGTCATCACAGCTCCCATCATTCCTGCCTTGAGCATCTTTCTCTTTTCCATGATTAGTTCCTCCTTTTTTCGGATTTTTGTTTGTTTCACCCTTTATTTTGCATACTAAATGCCAACGTTAACATTTTTATAAATAAATTTCATAACAATTGAAATTTATTATTATTTTTAGCTAAATGTCAACGCCAGATAAGACTCCTTTTTCTTAAGATATGTATTATATTTTTATGCATAATGAATGAGTTTGATACAATTTATTTCTGTAATTTATTGAAATAATAAAGATTTTTATATATAAAATAATTATTCATCATGATTTTTTTTATATTCATGAGAACTCTGAAAAACTGCTTTTCGCTCCTTGATAAAAGATTTGTGGCCTTTTTCAGAAATCACTTCATCCTATAGGCCTACCTCTAAAAATGTAATTCCAGCCCCATATCAAGTAAGGAATAAATTCCATCCGGAATCGAAAACCTACTGATATGATTGGGTCCGGTGCCTATCCAGGACATGGTCGAGGATTCATCGGAGTGACGAACCGAAAATTATAGAGGTTGCCTATACTCATTTCTTGATTTTGATTTTAGGTCGATTATGAAATTTCAGTTTTCGATGACGTTCAAGGTCAATTTTTGAAAAGAGTTGACGGTATGAAAGGATTAAATTTATAATTAAATGACTATGGAGGTTCTTTTATGTGGGATTATACGGAGAAAGTTAAGGATCACTTTCTGAATCCAAGGAATGTGGGCGAGATCGAGGATCCGGATGGAGTCGGTGAAGTGGGATCTCTGGCTTGCGGAGATGCATTAAGACTTACCTTCAAATTGGATGAAAATAGACGAATCAAAGATGTCAAATTCAAAACATTTGGTTGTGCCAGTGCCATTGCCTCCTCATCTGCCCTTACAGAGATGATCAAAGGGATGAGTCTTGAAGAAGCCGAGAAGATTACGAATCAAGATATTGCTAACTATTTGGGAGGACTGCCCGAAGAGAAGATGCACTGTTCAGTGATGGGGAGAGAAGCGCTGGAGTCAGCAATCGCTCATTACCGAGGGCAGAAAGCTGTCAAAGAAGATTTTGAAATCGTTTGTAAATGTTTCGGTGTAACGGATCGAGAGATCATCAAAGCAATTCGGGAGAACGACCTCAAGACCGTAGACCAGGTCACCTACTACACAAAGGCGGGCGGTGGATGTGCCCAATGCCATCCAAAGATTGAAGCCATCATTGCCAAAGTGAGAGAAGAAATGGCGAAAGAAGGGTTAACTCCAAAACCTGAGAAGCGAAAACTGACAAATATCCAGAAGATCAAACTGATCGAAGAGACATTGGGAAGAGAGATCGTTCCTGCTTTGAAGGCAGATGGAGGAGATATTGACCTGATCGATGTGGACGGCAGTAAGGTTTATGTGGCCTTAAGGGGGAAATGTTCTTTTTGCCCCAGTTCAGAGTTTACATTGAAACAGTATGTTGAGTCAAAATTGAAAGAGTTCGTCAGCGAGGATATCGTCGTGGAGGAGGTCAGATCGTGAAGACTGTTTATGTAGATAACAATGCGACGACCCAGGTGGCTCCAGAAGTGGTAGAGGCGATGTTGCCTTACTTCTCAGAGTTTTATGGAAATCCCTCCAGCATGCATTTTTTTGGAGGACAGGTGCAGAAAAAGATCAATGAGGCCAGAGAGAAGGTGGCGGATTTTTTAGGTGCTGAACCATCGGAAATCGTTTTCACGAGCTGTGGGACAGAAAGCGATAATGCAGCCATCTTTGGGACACTGGATTCCTACCCTGAAAAGCACCACTTCATCACCTCTCGAGTAGAACACCCGGCAGTCATGAATGTCGTCGCCCATTTGAACCGAAAGGGGTATCGGACAACAGAGATCTCTGTGGATCGGGAAGGCCATTTGGATATGGATCAATTGAAAGAATCCATCACTGAAGAAACGGTTCTTGTCTCAGTGATGTATGCCAACAATGAGACCGGAGTGATCTTTCCCATTGAAGAGATCGGTCAAATCGTGAAGTCACAAGGAGTCCCCTTTCATACGGATGCGGTCCAAGCTGCAGGGAAAATCCCTCTGAACATGAAGAGATCGACTGTGGACATGCTCTCCCTCTCGGGCCATAAACTCCATGCACCCAAAGGCATCGGAGTTCTCTATATTCGGAAAGGAACGAAATTTTCGCCTTTTATGATTGGTGGCCATCAGGAAAAAGGAAGAAGAGGCGGGACTGAGAATGTTCCCTATATCATCGGGCTTGGAGAGGCTTGCGAATTAGCCAAGAAGCATCTCGAAGAGGAAAATACAAGAGTCAGGGCATTAAGAGACTATCTGGAGGCAAAGATTTTAGAGAAGATCCCAAATACCTTAATCAATGGAGATCGAAGGAGTCGCCTGCCCAATACATTGAGCGTCAGTTTCGAATATGTGGAGGGTGAGTCGATCCTTCTTTTGCTATCCGATCTCGGGATCTGTGCCTCTTCAGGTTCTGCCTGTACCTCGGGCTCGCTCGAACCTTCCCATGTGCTCAGAGCGATGGGTGTTCCTTTTACAGCTGCCCATGGATCTGTTCGTTTCAGCCTCTCGATCTATAATACCAAAGAGGAGATGGACTATATCATCGAGCACCTTCCTCCCATCATCCAAAAGTTGAGAGATATCTCTCCCTTCTGGAAAGACTACCTGAAATCCCAAGGAAAGGGATAGGAGCGGATGAGGAGCAAAATAATAAGTTCTTTCAGCTTGTATCTGACCTATCCGGGTAAACCCTGTTAGAAGAGCTTCGCCCTTTTAACGGGAAGATTCCCCCCCAATAGAAGCCAAGCTTCACACGGGGCAAGTAGCGAGGCTTTTTAACGGGGTAAAGCGGAAAGTAATTTCTCGAGTTGGTAGCCCGATTGCCTTTTAGCCTCGTCAAGTGTTTGGATTATAGACCAGCATCTCTCCAATCCTTTGACAACCTCTTTGGCAGGACGAAGTGGATCAAAGCCGATTTCTACTGCTGCAGTGAGCATCATCCACCAGAGTAACTCCTCAAAGGCTTCCTTATTGAACCAGAGAATATCCTCATATTGGTTCACCCCTAAAAACTGCTGGACTTCAGTATCGTTTAAAAGATTCTCTATGACCCGATAGACAGTTTCCTCCTCAAACCATCTTTGATAACGGATGAGAATTTGGATGAGTGTCACCGATTTCCAGGCGGCCTTTTCATCCAGGCCTGAATCCATGAGAGCCTGGACGAGGATATGATCGAGTCTCCAGCTCATGATCCAGTGACGACTCTGTTCGGGAGAGCCCTCTAAATTGACCATCTTACCTATTGGATGTACGAGCAACCATGCAAAGAGGGTTTCCCAGGAAGAAGTGCCATCGGTCAGTTTCTGATGGAGATATTCTGCTACCGCTCTGACCCCTCTGGGTTGGAACACCTGGAATCGGCTGGTGATGGCAGGCAGATAGAGAATAGCTTCCAGCTTCTGTTTGATCTCTCTGGCAAGAGAAGGCTCATCCTCTCTCCTACCCGAAAGGGTTTTTGCCTGATTCAAAAAGTTAATGACCTTGCCTTCTACTTCATCAACCAAGTTCTTATCCAGAGGCTCATTCGTTTTTGAAATTCGAGCCTCCTTCAAATGGCGGAATGTATCTGCATTGACCAGCTCCCTAAATGCGTTATGAAGCGGAGGCAAGAGGATCTCTATCAGAGCCTCCTGAATATCAAATACTCCTTTTCCACTGAGGAGTTGATTTAACTGTTCGTAGTGATGCCATTGGTTATCCTGAACCTCACGAAAGTCGAGGAATACATGGTATTGATAGGCACCTAATTCAACATAGAGACCTTTCTCACACAACTCCTTGCTATTTCGGATATATTGGAGACCACTCACATGATCTCGAAAGAGACAGAAGGTATTTGGGTTATCTTGCAATCCGAGCCCTTCTCCCAACTGCCTCTGAATCAATTGCCGGGTCTCTCCTTCTCCTATGGAGTAAGCCACCGAAGTCCGAATCCATCCATGGGCAGAAGCGTACTTATTATGGTAGATTACAAGAACGCGCTCATCTCCGAAGCGGTTGGAATAGGCGAAGACATCTTCATTGACATATCCCTCCGGAGTGAAAAAGTCGTAGAGCAAAAATTCCTTTACATCTGAGAAGAGATGGCGGCGCTTCATTAAGGGAAAGATTTCCCGTTCGTGTCGCTGGATCAGATGAGGGTCAGGATTTTCACCCAATTTAGCATAGCGGTATTCCATCCCGTACTTTTCGGTCAATCCCTCGATCTGACCATGGGCGAACATAGGAAGTCCGGGCAGGGTCACCATCATTGTGCAGATGCCAAAATATTTGTCCCCCTTTTCGAACTGAGCTACAGCGGTTTCCTCATCCGGATTGCTCATAAAGTTGACAAAACGCTTAAGGACCTCTGGATTGAACTCCAGCGTGTTCTTCATCACCGAACGGTAGTTGGCATTTTCTTCATCCTTCAACATATTCATGAAGGCGCTGTTATAAACCCGGTGCATTCCGAGTGTTCGAACAAAGTAACCTTCGAGCAGCCAGAAGGCTTCGGCGAGGAGCAGAGTGTCGGGTAATTCTTGAGCCACACGGTCCACAACCTGACGCCAGAATTCTTCAGGCATGTGGCGATGAAATTCTGCTTTGGTCATTCCATATTCTGAGCGTGAAGAAATGGCTCCGTCCGTTCCCGGTTCTGGGAACCAGAGGCGCTGATAATGCCTTTTGGTCAGAGTCATAGCCGCATCAAAGCGGATAATTGGAAATTTTTTAGCCACATGGAGGATGGTCTGAATGACGGCCTCACGAACCTCTTCTTTCAAGAAATTGAGCTGGGCCGTATCGTTCCAGGGCATCCGGGTGCCATCGTTTCCATGGTAGATGTATCGTTCCCCTCCGAATCTCCGATCCACCCTTTTAAAAACTACAGCGGCATCGCTCTTATCGAAGTAGTGATCTTCGAGATAGATTCCCACCTCTCCGTGCCAGGAGAGGTCCGGCCCGCTAAAACGATAGGCAGGGAATGGGCTCTCCTCTGACGAAATGAACCAATCCGGATGTTCAATAACCCACTTCGAATCAATGCCTACATGGTTGGGAACCATATCGCTTGCCAGACGGATTCCACGCCTCCATGCGCGGTCTTTCAGGTTTTGGAAGGCTTCTTCGCCTCCCAGGTCACCTGCGATTTGATAATCGAAAAGGGAGTAAGCAGAGGCCACCGCATCCGGATTTCCCATAAGCTCCTTTATTCTTTTTGAGGCAAGGCTCCTTTCCCAAAGGCCGATGAGCCAGAGTCCAGTGAAACCCCAATCGGCCAAACGATCCAGCTCTTCATCAGGGATCTGGTCGAGTCGGTAGATGGAGCGCTGATACTTTCTTGAAAGCTGGTGAAGCCACACATAGATATTTTTTGCCAGTAGCACCAATCTTGGCATCCATTCGAGATCCGGACTGAAACGTTCTGGCTCTCCCTCCATTCCAGTAAATTCATAGACAGGCGTAAGGGTTTTTTCCCATAATGCCATTCTTCGCATCTGCGCCACTTCTTCCTCTTTGATGAGGTCCAGGCTACTCAAGAGAAGAGAGAGATACCTTCCTAATAAGGTTCCCCATCTGTCCCTGATATATTCGAGTTGTCCGGAGAGGGAGTGGGGAACAGCAATGGCAGGGCTGCGAAGCATATCGATCAGGTTTTGCTGGTCAGGACCGAAAAAAGGCTGGGTTGTGAAGAAAGAATATAGTTGTTGGATAATCTGATTATAAGAAGTTTCTTGTTCGAGACTGGCATGATTAAAAAGCTCGATAAACGGAGAGAAGGCCGGATTCTTATTAGCAAGCCAGAGCATGAGCATCTCTTCGAGGATGATCTGACGATTGGGTACTCCTTCCGTGTCTGCCTCTAAGTAGCTTTCGAGTTCGATCTCGCCTCGATAGAGTGCTACGGACGGAAAATGATGTGCGAATGTCAACAAAGCTTCGTCAACACCTATTTTTCCGATCTTTTCATAAAGCCATTCGAGTGCCTGTGCCATCGTCTGAGGGTTCTTCTCGTTCCTGTAGAGGGCGATGATGTAGTGGAGAATCTCATCGATGAGCCCCATGGCGTTAAGCTGGCCAGGTTGGATGGCCTGCTCTGGAAATCGGATCAGGTCCCTCCTTTCATTTATCCTCTGAGCGAATAATCGGACTGCACGAAAGTTAGGAAAGATAACATTCCCGCTGGAGGTGAAGAAGGATTCGTCAAAATGGTAGAGGTTGCGTGCCTTCCGAGAGATATGGAATTCTGTGATCATAGGGTTCTTCATAGTTATCAATATAGGCCAGTTTGAAGAAGGACTCAATAGAAAAATATGGATGTGAAAAATATGGATGCGCCAAATGTAGGCTGAAGAATTTGGGTTCAG
>CAKZKY010000388.1 GCA_937124575.1 uncultured Pseudomonadota bacterium
GGGAAAAAATACCCACACGAAAGCCAGATGAACCAATTTATTACATTATAACACCCCACCTGTTTTAACTGCCAATGATGGTTTCTTCTCATCATTGATTGGGCTATAATATCTGATGATGATAAACCATACTGGTCTTCGACAGGCAGCGAGGGATCTTCGATATCTCCTGAATCGAGGGTTTCCGAGAAAACCTTCTCTTGAGTTCGTTGGAAACCGCTATCAGCTAACCTTCGATGAGCGTCACCTTCTCCATCGGGGTGTTTTTTCGGATGAGGATTCGTCTCGAAGAAAGGCAAAAAAGGTCTCTCTCTATCAAATCCGGAGTAAAGATCTCGCCATTGACGGTTACAATGTGCTCATCACCCTTGAATCTGGACTCGCAGGAAAGCCTCTCGTTTTTGGAGAAGATGGGTTCATCAGAGACATTTCCAGCATTTCCGGCAACTATAAAAAAACGAAAAGGACGGATGAAGCCCTTCAACTGATCCTCGATGTTTTAAAGAAGATAACTCCCCTCAATATCCTATTCCTTTTCGATGCCCCCATCAGCAAAAGTGGAGAATTGGCCCGGAATATAAGGGAACGATTGCAAAAGGAGGCCATTCCCGGAGATGCCCTGGCCATAGACGTTCCGGAGAGGATCTTGATTGGGTTCTCTGGAGTGGTGGCAACCAGCGACACAGCGATCATTGATCGTTCTGAAAAGGCACTCGACCTCGCCGCTACGATTCTCCGACAGCAACGAAAGCTTTCTTCTCTTCTTCGCTTGAGATAAATGATCTTAAACTTAGGCGACATTTCATCCATCTCCATAATACCCGAGAAATCTCAAGAGATCACTGAAAAAGTTTTTAAGAGACTGGGGAAGTGGAGTACCAAACCCTTCGAATGCGGGTCATTTAGAAGTTAAATGATTAACAATCATTTTATAGAAAACCAAGCATTTTAAGGGTATTAATCGATCGTGCCAAACTATTGAAGGCATCCGCTCGAAGACTTTTTCACCCCACCTCCCCAGTCTAAAAATACTTTTTTAAATACTTTTTCAGAGATCTCCTCAATAAGTCTTGACAACTCAAAAACTTTGACATATAAAACATTTAGTTTGGATACTGTATACAAAATTCAATCGCTATTTCGGACAGGATGTACACATGGAAAACATATTGGGAGGAATTAAGATAGGAAAAAGAAAATCCCTCCGAGAAATCGTCTACGAATCGCTTAAGAAGTCCATTCTTCATGGGAAATTGAAGGCCGGTCAGCGTTTGATCGAAGAGACACTGGCTCATCAAATCGGTATCAGTCGAACTCCAATAAGAGAGGCCTTCCATAAACTGGAACGGGATGATCTCGTCTCACGACTCCCCAAGGGAGGGTTTGCTGTCAGGGAATTCACCAAAGAGGATGTTGAAGAAATCTTTGGCATTCGAATAGCTCTTGAAAGCTATGCGGCCTATCTGGCAACCATCCATATTACAGAGGATAAGATCTCTGTCCTTGCTCAAAAGGCAGAGGAATCAGAAAAAGCACTTGAAAGGGGAGAGGACGAAAAGGCTGTTCAACTCTACACAGAATTTCATGACTTGCTCTACAAATCGTGTAAGAGCAAAAAACTGCTTGAGATGATCAATAATTTCCGTGACTATTTCTACCGGTATCGCTCAGCCCTGCTTCATACACCAACGGGCTTTCAAATCTCTATCTCTGACCATCGGCAGATGATCGAGGCCATGAGAAAGAAAGATCCGAAATTGGTTGAAAACCTTGTCCGAAGTCATCTGGAGAGAGGAAAGGAGATCGTCCTCAAGGAGATCGATGCGGGAAGGATGGTTCCATAAACATATTAGACAGAAAAAAAGGATTTTGCTCAACGGCAACGGTGACGATGCCCGTATCGTCTTTAAAAGGCTACGTCAGTCGTGCTTATGTTTTTAAACCTCACCGTTACCGAATGTCGATCAGACCCGACCACGGGACGAAATGGGCTTCGTAGCCGTAACCTTAAGACACCTCGATTATTCTCATGGTTCATCAGTGACCTAAACGGCTATCGGCATTTAGGAGAGGATATGGACAAAAAAATCCGTATTTTAGTGGCGAAACCCGGTCTGGATGGTCATGACCGTGGTGCAAAGGTCGTTGCCCAGGCACTCAGAGATGCCGGCATGGAAGTGATCTATACGGGACTCCATCAAACCATTGAGCAGATCATACAGACAGCCATCCAGGAGGATGTCGATTTGATTGGTCTCTCTATCATGTCCGGAGCACACCTCCCGATCTGTGAAAAGTTGACAAGAAGAATGAAGGAAGAAAACCTAAATGATATTCTGGTGGTCGTTGGCGGAGTCATTCCCAAACGGGATATCCCTCTGCTTCAAAAAATGGGCATCCACGGCATCTTTCCTGGAGGAACCCCTTTTGACGAATCGATCCGATGGATCAAAGAAAATGTGAAGCCCCGATCTTGATCGGGAAAACTCTAAATTCGAAGCACGAAATTCGAAACAAATACGAATGTTCGAAAAAACCAATTTTCAAAACTATAAGTTAGGATTTTAACATTTGAATTTTGAAGTTGTTTCGGATTTTCCACCAGAGGCGGATCTGCCTCTGGTATGACGATATTCGGATTTTGAATTTAAGGAGTTCAAGATGGGTGTCGCAAGATATATCAAAAACGATAAGGATGAAGTTCTCGATGTCATTCTCCAATCCGGGATACATATCAAACCCGTCTACACCCAAAAGGACCTGGAAGAAATCGGTTTTGACCCCGAAAAGGATTGCCCTCCTCCGGGGGAGTATCCCTATACCCGTGGAATTCATGCCCAAGGTTACCGGAGCCGGGAATGGACGACCCGACAGTATACCGGATTCGGAACGCCGGAAGAGACCAACCAGCGTTTTAAGCTGATGATCTCCCATGGCCAGACTGGCCTCAATGTCGCCTTCGACCTTCCAACCCAGATGGGACTCGATTCCGATGATCCTCTCGCAGAAGGAGAGGTTGGAAGGGTTGGAATGGCCGTTGATTCCTTAAGGGATTTCGAAATCGCCTTTGAGGGAATTCCTCTCGATCGTATCGGCGTAGGCCTCACCATCAATGCAGTAGCCAGCATCATGCTCGCCATGTTTCAGGCCACCGCTGAAAAGTTCGGATTTAAAAAGGATCGGGTGAGCGCAACCCCTCAAAATGACATCCTCAAAGAGATGATCGGCCGGGGAGCCTGGATCTTTCCCGTCAAACCAGCAGTTCGCCTTATCGGAGATACGATCGAGTACTCGATGAAAGAGCTCCCGCGGACCAATCCGGTCAGCGTCTGCGGATATCATATTCGTGAATCCGGATGTTCTCCTGCCCAGGAGATTGCCTATGCCTTCCAGATTGCCAACACCTATATCGAAGAAGTTCTACGCCGTGGCCATCATGTGGATGACTTTGTTAGGGGCTTCACCTTCAATCTCAATGTCTTTGGAAATCTCTGGGAACAGGTTGCAAAATTCAGGGCAGCCAGAAAACTCTGGGCGATCAACCTTAAGGAACGTTATGGAGCAAAAGATAGCCGTTCGCTGCTGCTTCGGGGCCTCTTTGGGGGTGGCGGTTATGGTATGACAAAAGCCCAGCCCGAAAATAATATTATTCGCGGTGCCTACTATGCTCTTGCCGCTGCCCTAGGTGGAGCGCAGACGACCGCCCTCTGCTCTTTTGACGAAGCCTATACCATCCCCACACCGAAGGCCGCTCTTCTCTCACTTAGGACCTTTCAGATTCTGATGGAGGAGATCGGTTTGCGCGATACGGTCGATCCCTTAGCAGGATCCTATTTTATCGAAACCCTGACCAAGCAGATGGAGGAGAAGATCGTCCAAGAGATGAAGCGGGTTGATGAGATGGGAGGTATGATCAAGGCGGTTGAAACGGGCTATGTTCAAAGGGAAGTGGCGAAGCAAGCTTATGAATTTGAAAAAGGGGTTCAAAAAGGTGAACTCATCAAGGTCGGCGTGAACAAATATACCGAAGGGGAAGAGATGGAGGTCGAGCTCCATGAATACCGATTAGGATCTGCCGAAGAGCAGATTCAACGCACCAGAGCAGTGAGACGAGAAAGGGATAATCGGAAGGTTACCCAACTATTGAAAGATCTTGAACAGGCAGCAAGGGCTGAAAAGAATGTGATGCCCTATCTCCTGGAATGCTGCAAAGCCTATGCTACAGTCGGGGAGATGACACGAGTCTTTAAAGATGTCTTTGGAGAGTTTAAAGAACCATCCATCTTTTAAAAGATGGAACATTGGAAAATTGGAATAATGGAATATTGTGTAAGTCTATCTTAAAAACCCATTATTCCATTATTCCACCATTCCATTATTCCTAAGGAGGGTAATTATGCCATTTACACGATTTGGTCGAACGATTCGAAAAGTTGGTGTCATTGGTTCGGGGAATATCGGTCCGGATATCGCGCTCCACTTCAGTCAGAACCTCTATGCTTATGGGGTGCCGGTGGTCGTGGTGGACATCGTTCAAGCCGCTCTGGATGCCGGAGCCAAAAAAGCGGAATCCAAGATGGCCAAGGCCGCAGAAAAGAAGGTCTTTAAAAAAGAGGCCGCCGATGCGATCTTTAAAAACATGATCTTTACCACAGACTATAATCTGTTGAGCGATGCAGACCTGGTGATCGAGGCGGCTTTCGAAAGCATTGACGTCAAAAATAAAATCTTTTCTCGCTGTGAAGAGATCTGCCCTAAGACAGCCATCCTGGCTTCCAACACCTCCCACATGGTGCCTGACGAAATTTTCAGCCAGATGAAGTATAAGAGCCGCTGCCTGGCCCTCCATTATTTCTTCCCTGCCGAGAGAAATATCGCTTTTGAAATCATTCCTTCTAAGGAGACCGATCCAGCGTTGCTCGAATATCTGATGAAATTTTATGAATTCATTGGAAAAGCACCCATCTATGTTAAACCTCGTTACGGCTTTGCCCTGAATCCTATCTTCGAAGGTATCTTTCTCGCTGCCGCTTTAACCGTCGAAAAGGGACTAGCAAGCATCAAACAGGCTGATGCTATCGCACAGAAAGTTTTAGGGATGGGCGTCGGACCTTTCACCGCACATAATCTCGCAGGTGGAAATCCCCTCACCCAGCATGGTCTCAATGGAATGACCTCAGCGATCATGCCCTGGTACCGTTCTCCCAAGCTCTTAGATGAACAGGTGAAATCCGGAAAACCCTGGGAGACCCCTCCAAAAGGAGAAACTGTCGATTACAGTCCCGAAACATATCAGGCGGTCTCTGACAGACTGTTGGGGGCATACTTTGGGATGGCATCCGAAATCGTAGGAAGTGGCATTACCAATATCAGCGATCTGGAGTTGGGTGTGGAAGTGGGATTGGTCATGACCCCTCCTTTTGGTTTGATGAACAGAATCGGGATAAAGAAGTCGCTCGAATTGGTCGAAGCCTATGCGAAAGAAAACCCTGGATTTAAAGTGGACGAGATTCTGAAAAAACAAGCGGCCTCAGGACAACCCTGGAAGATCCCAGTGGTCATCCGAGAAGACAAAGGAGATATAGCGATCGTCAAAATTAGAAGGCCCAGGGTGCTCAACGCCCTCAATGAGGATGTCTTTGAACAGTTGAGAGAAAATTTCCTCGATATCCAGAAAGATCCTAAAATGAAAGGCGCCATACTTACAGGCTTCGGAACAAGGGCCTTCGTCTCAGGAGCCGATATTGGAATGCTGGCTGCCCAGAAATCAGCCAAAGAGGCTGAAGAGGCATGCCTCAAAAACTATTCGATCCTTGACCTTATGGAAAACCTGGGCAAACCCATTGTCTGCGCGATGAATGGCCTGGCCTTTGGTGGTGGCAATGAGATTGCAATGGCCTGCACAGCCCGAATTGCGCAAAAAGGACAGAAAGTCTTCGTTGCGCAACCCGAGCCTAAACTCGGTTTTATCCCTGGAGCGGGTGGAACCCAGAGGCTGCCGAGGCTGATCGGAATAGAAAAGGCATGGCCAATCCTGAGACATTCAAATCCCATCTCATCGGCAGAGGCAAAAGAGCTTGGGTTGATTCAAGAGGAAGTGGAAGGTGATCTCATTGAGGCAGCGATCCAATGGGTGGAAAATATCCTCTCAGGGAAAGTCAAAGTTCCTCCGATTCCAAAAGGCCCCATCCCTATCCCTCCAAAGCTTCCAGAGGTGGATATCGGACATCTGAGCCGTAAAATTGATGAACTCCTTCAAAAGGCAATCTTAGAGGGGGCAAAGATGACCCTTGAAGAGGGTCTTAAATTGGAAGCTAAAATATTTGGTGAATGTTTCTTCACCGAGGATCGTCAAATCGGAATTGATAATTTTTTAAAAAATGGTCCCAAGGTCAACGCCAATTTCGTGCATCGATGATTAATGGAAGAATCTTCGGGAGCTAAAAAGCTTCCCGGGGCAGCAGGGTCTCTCGGCCTTTAAGGATTCCCCTATAATCTGTTGGATCCATTTGCATGCCCCATCCTTAACTTGAAAGATTGGAGGCTCACGTGACTGACAAAATTTACCGGTTGGGGTGCGATATTGGAGGTACGTTCACCGATTTCGTTCTGCTTAACGACCGAACGGGCGAAATAACAATCTATAAATGCCTCACGACTCCAAAAGATCCGTCGGACGCCGTTGAACATGGAATTAGGCAGATGGAGAAAACCCTTCCCGGTTTTGTTAAAGAGATGGATGAAGTCATTCACGGGACAACCCTCGTCATCAATTCGATCATCGAAAGAAAGGGAGCCAAAACAGGCCTCATCACCACCAAAGGCTTCAGAGATGTCCTCGAAATCGGAAGAGGCATAAGGTATGCGCCTTATGATGTCTTCGCTGAATTCCCGAAGCCTTTGATTCCGAGACATCTCCGCCTGGAAGTGGATGAGAGGATCCGAAGCGATGGAACCATTTTAAAACCTCTGGATCCAACAGAGGCCAAGCAGGTGGTGCGAACGCTCATCGGGATGGGGGTTGAATCGATAGCGGTCTGCCTGATTAACTCCTTCGAAAATCCCGTTCATGAACTGATGTTGAAAGAGATCATCGAAAAAGAAGCACCGGAGATATCGGTCTCTATCTCCTTCCATGTTTTACCTCAGATTAAGGAGTATGAAAGAACCAGCACAACGGTGACCAATGCCTATGTGAAACCCCTGACAGGAAGATACCTCTCCCGGCTTGCAGGAAGGCTGGAGTCTATCGGTTTTAAAGGAAAGCTTTTTATCATGCTCTCCAGTGGTGGCGTCACCTCTGTCGAAACAGCCGCTGAATTTCCGGTCAGGATTATTGAGTCCGGACCAACTGCGGCCGTCATTGCGGGCCAATACTATGGTAAACTTTTTAACATCTCCGAGATGTTCTGCTTCGATATGGGAGGAACAACGGCCAAGTCCTGTCTGATTCAAAAAGGGGTGGCGGGTGTTGTCCCAACTTTTGAAGTCGGCCGAGTCCAGAGGTTTATGAAAGGAAGTGGTCTCACGATTCAGGTTCCTGTCGTTGACCTGATGGAGATTGGAGCAGGAGGCGGAAGCATTGCCAAGGTGAGCCGGATGGGAACACTCCAGGTGGGTCCGGAAAGTTCCGGAGCTGAGCCCGGACCGATCTGTTATGGTATTGGAGGAACAGAACCCTGCGTCACGGATGCTGATCTCCTCCTGGGTTATCTCGATGAGAACTACTTTCTCGGCGGAGAGATGAAGCTTGACAAAAAGGCTGCCAAGCGAGGAGTCGAAGAGAAGGTAGCCAGGCCTTTGGGTGTGAAATTTATGCAGGCGGTCTGGGGAATCCATGACCTCATTAATGAGACCATGGCGGCTGCTGCCAAGACCCACATTGCAGAAAAGGGTGGAAACCCTAAGATTGTCACTGTGGTCGCCTTTGGAGGAGCAGGGCCAGTCCATGCCTATGGCCTATGTAAAAAATTGGGGGCACCTCGATTGCTCGTTCCGCCGAATGCGGGTGTGGGTTCTGCGCTTGGCTTTTTCACTGCGCCTCGAGCCTTTGATCTACTCAGGAGTCATAAGGTTTCGCTCAGTGCGGCTCATTTTGATGAAATAGAAAAGATCTTCAAGGAATTGGAAGCAGAGGCGATTAAGACTCTAAAGAAAGAAGCCTCAGAGAGAGAGGTCAAAATTGAGAGATCCCTCGATATGAGGTTCGTGGGCCAGGGGTCAGAGACCAATGTCCCCATCGCCGAAAGGGATTTCACAAAACTTAGGAAGGAGGAGATTCGGCGACGTTTTGACGAAGTCTACGAGAAACTCTATGGAAGGACCTACCCTGACTCTGAGGTCGAATTTTTCAATTTTAAAGTGAGAGCAAGCCTACCTGAACGACTCATCCAATTCCAAAGGCTTGAGAAAAAAGGGAGGACTCTGGATAAGGCCATCAAAGGAAAACGGAAGGCCTATTCACCAATGGCAAAGGATTTCATCCCGTATACGGTTTACGACCGATACCAACTTTTCCCAAAGGCAACATTTCGAGGTCCTGCCATCATTGAAGAAAAAGAGTCTACCGTCGTTGTCGGAGAGGATGCATGGGTCTCTGTAGACGATTTTGGATTTTTATGGATTGATATTAAGCAGGGGGAGTCTAAAAGAGCCTCCCGCAAATCTTGACTCGAGATGGGGATAGGAGATTTCGCCTCAACTTCATCCCCATCAGAAGGTTTTCAACTTTTTAACGGGAAGGCCCATACAGGGCACTAAATCCCGTGTTCATACGTTTGAGGTAAATCCCTAACGGGGTCAATGCTCCTCGAGCAAAGCAATCACCCCATATTTGACCGTTCTTAACGGTCTGAAAGAGGAATCCTTATGGCACCGAAAAGAGCTCCTAAAAAAAGAGGTTTTGACCCCATCACATTAGAAATCCTTTGGCGAAGACTGATCTCTGTTGTGGATGAATCGGACAGCGCTGTTGCTCGGACGGCCTTTTCCAGTCTGCTCAGAGACGCTCACGACTACACCTGCATGTTTACAGACCAGAAAGGCCGAGAGCTTGCCCAGGGAAGTTTTGCTACACCAGGTCAGTCTGGCGCCATGGCATTGGGCATTAAAAATCTCGTCACTAAATTTCCTCTCGAAACTTACAAACCAGGCGATATCTTCATTACCAACGATCCCTGGGCTCTGGCAGGACACCTGAATGATGTCTGTGTGATAAGTCCGATCTTCTATAAAAAGAGAGT
>CAKZKY010000389.1 GCA_937124575.1 uncultured Pseudomonadota bacterium
CCGAGAGTATATTTTTGTGACAGTTCTTTCTTGAGCTCTTCGATTGTGGAGAGATCCCTGAACGTCTCAACCCCCCCCAATGATCTGTCCCTTGTCGTTCTTCAATACCGCCGTGCTGATGCTGATGGGCATTTTTTTCCCATCTTTATTGAGAATGGTCACCGAAAGGTTTGTAATCTCTCTCTTTGTTTTTAGGGTTTCCTTCAATGCGCAACGGGTCTGACAGATATCTGCCCTAAAAATGTCAAAGCAATACCGGCCGATGGCCTCTTTGCTGGTAAACCCAGTAATGGCCTCCGCCGCCTTGTTCATGAAGGTGATTTTGCCCTCGTTGTCGGTGGTGAACACACCATCGGCAATGCTGTTGAGAATCACATTGAAAAATTGATCGGGTTCTCCTTTTTTCATACGAGACAATATACCACAGGACGCCTTAAACTAAAACAGCCCCATGAGGGTAAGAGAATAATTCAAATTCACTCTATTCTTTATGTCCGCAACCGCCCTGATGGGACCTACAGGAATTATAGACCGATAATTCCTCTAATCTATTTTCGCTCAAAAGAGAAAGGTTGTCTTTTACCGTTGAAGCCCCGGCCCCGTATACTTTTATCCCTGATGCATTTAACTTTGCCAGAGCGCCTGCGCCTATTCCTCCAACGACCATCGCATCCACGTTCTTTCCGTCAAGAGCCATGATCGGATTGCATGCACCGTGAACGTGATGGAGATCCTTGTTATTCACCGTTAGAACCTCCTTTCCTTCAGTATCTACAATGATGAACGACGGTGCCGAGCCAAAATGGTCATAAACCCTGCTTTCCATTCCTTCATTGGTTTGGACTGCAAAACCTATTTTCATGATTTTTCTCCTTTCTTTAAAACGAATTGTCCGAATAGCATCGAATAATTCGAATAAAATTAAATCCTATGGGCAATTTGCTCTAATGTTTCAAACTGATTGCTGGTCACTATGAGGGGTTGCTTTTTTGCCTCGCCGGTTCCCTGTTTCTCCTGTTGGTTTTTTATTATTTCTGCTGGGTCCTCGCGCATCCCCTGCCTTGTCCTCTACCCAAACCCCGGCCATATCCCCTCTCTTCTTCTGCCCTACGAATTTTGTTACTTTTACAAGAGGGGCAGGTTTCAGGTCTGCCTGTTCCATAGGGGAGCTCCCAGGTGTGCTGGCACTCATAGCACTTAAATTTTCTCATCTCTGCCATTTCAAATTCACCTCCTTCGATCTTTAAGGCCTTACCCTTGACCAGTGCCTCTGCCACCTTTTTGTGCGCAGAATCAATAATTCGTCCAAAGGTTGGACGCGATATCTTCATCTTTTCTGCCGCTTGCTCCTGATATAAATTTTCAAGATCAGCGAGCCGGATGGCTTCAAATTCATCAATGGTAAGAATGACTTCTTCCAGTTCAGAGAGCGGAATCCCCCTGGGTTTAAAGTAGTTTGCCTGCGGCATTGAAGCAACCCTTCTGCAATTTATCGGCCTTGCCATTCCGAATTCCTCATTCAGTCTAATTATAAGAATATGCTCATAATATGTCAAGTATTGAAACATTTAGGATTCCCTCCATTCCCGCTCTTCTTTTCAATGGAGGGCTGTTTATGTTATAAAAAACCGATGATTCGGGTTAACGAGGCGTTAGATAAAATTTTATCTCATATCCATCCTTTGGGTTTTGAAAAGGTTTCTCTCCTGGATGGGCTGGGAAGGGTGATGGCAGAGGATATGATTGCTCCCAGTGACCTTCCCCCCTATGACAACTCTGGAATGGATGGTTATGCGGTACGATCTGAGGATGTGCGAAATGCTTCTGAGGCCAATCCGGTTCGGTTAGAAGTGATTGAAGACCTTCGGGCTGGTTTTTTCTCAGAGAAAACTGTTCAGAAGGGTCAGGCCATCCGGATTATGACAGGAGCTCCCATTCCCAGAGGTGCGGATTCGGTTGTGCCAGTTGAGGATACGAAAAAGGGAGACGGTTCTGTTTTGGTTTTGAAAGCCAGCTTGTCCGGTGGGTATATCCGAAGAGCGGGAGAGAATGTGAAGAGAGGAGACCTCGTTATTTCTGCCGGAGACATCATTCGTCCATCAGAAATCGGGATGCTTGCCTCGATGGGAAAGCCGTTTATCTCTGTTTTTCAGAGACCCTCCGTCGCCATTCTCTGCACCGGAGAGGAACTTGTGGATGTGGGAGAGGCTCTGGACGGAGCCAAGATCGTCTCGAGCAATTCTTATACGCTTGCTGCTCAGGTGAGAGAGTGTGGGGCGATTCCAATTCAGTTGGGAATTGCAAGAGATCGAAAGGACGAGATTAAAGAGAAGATCTTAAAAGGGCTATGGGCCGATGTTTTCATCTCCTCTGCGGGCGTTTCAGTGGGTGATTACGATTTTGTGAGGGATGTCCTGAAGGAGCTTGGCGTGGAGTTGATTTTCTGGAGGGTTGCCATGAAACCCGGAAAACCCGTGGCTTTCTGGATGTTTAAAGGAAAACCGATCTTCAGCCTTCCGGGTAATCCTGTTTCCTCCATGGTCACGTTTGAGCAGTTTGTGAGACCATCGCTCTTAAAGATGATGGGCCATCGTCAACTCTTCCGGCCAGTTGTGGAGGCCATGCTGAAAGAGGAAATAAGGAAGGAGCCGGGGAAGATGCATTTTGTCCGAGCTATCGTCTCATCGGATAAGGACGGTTACTGGGTGACAACCACAGGGGCCCAAGGGTCAGGGATATTAAGTTCTATGCTCAAAGCAAATGGACTGATCATCATTCCTGAGGATTGTGAAGTCGTTAGGGCAGGGGAGAAAGTGAAGGTTCAGTTGTTGGAGAGAAACTCTTAAAAGATCAATGGTCAATGGACAATTAGCATTTATCAATTAACAATAGAAGAAGATTTAAAATTTAGGTTTTAATTGCTAACTGATCATTGGTGGAGATTATACTGTTTTTAGTTGAAAATTGAAATGTGGCTCCCTCCGTGGAATAATCCACGGAACG